>NZ_JAMYOY010000026.1:0-79741 GCF_040320115.1 Mesorhizobium sp. M0802 | reverse complement strand
GTCATCAACAAGCGATTCGTGTGTCATCGCAGTGTAGAATCACACCCGATTCCGCAGGGCAATACCTATCTTAGCGCCTATGCCCTCAAGGGGGGAGATTACGCACGCCGCTTCCTAGATCAACTTCTCCAGCGTGATCGGCAAATCCCGCACTCTTTTTCCCGTCGCATGGAACACCGCATTGGCGATCGCTGGCGCTACGCCGACGATGGCCAGTTCGCCGACACCCTTGCCGCCGAGCACCGAAGAGTGCAGGTCGGGAATGCCGACCGAGATGACCTCGATATCGGGGATGTCGGCATTGGTCGGCGCCAGATAGTCGCCGAGATTGTTGTTGACGATGCGGCCATGCCTGCGGTCGACAATGCCTTCTTCCAGCAGCGCCTGGCCGATGCCCATGATGATGCCGCCCTTCCACTGGCTTTCGGCCAGCTTGGGGTTGTAGAGCCGGCCCGAATCCAGCGCCGATACCACGCGCGACACGCGCACCGTGCCGAAATCCTCGTCGACGCGCACCTCGATGAAATGCGCGCACCAGGAGTGGCGCGAGTAATCGCCCTCGGTGTGCGGCAGTGCCGCCGCGATGGTGGTGTAGTTCTTGTAGCGATCCTCGGCGGTCGAGTTCGCCGGCATGGTGTCGCCGGTGGCCTCGATGCGGTCGCGGCCGACGCTGGCCAGCAGTTCGGCAATCGAGACATCGGGACCGTCGCCGCGCGGCGACCTGATGCGGCCATTGGCGATGACCAGCGTGTTGGCCTGCAGCGCGTGGAAGGGCGAGCGCGAATCGCTGATCGCCAGACCAACCAGCTGGTCGAGTGCCGATGTCGCTGCCTTGTAGACCGCGCCCGTCATCACGCCGGCCAGCCGCGACCCGCCGGCCACGCCGGCGCGGGGATACCGGGAATCACCGAGCTTCACCACGACATGGTCGGCCGCCACGCCTACCGTTTCGGCCGCTGTCTGCGCCAGGATCGTGTAGGTGCCCTGGCCCATGTCGATCGAGGAGCTTTCGACCTCGACCGAGCCGTTGGCAAGGATACGCACGATGGCCTCGCCGTAAGCGCGCCGTACCGGATAGGTGCCGGCGGCGACGCCCCAGCCGATCAGCTGGTTGCCGTCGCGCATCGAACGCGGTTTGGGCGTGCGCTGGGCCCAGCCGAAGCGTTCGGCGCCAGCCGCGAAAGCCTCGCGCAACTGCCGCGTCGACCAAGCCTTTTTTGCGTGCGGATCCTGCTCGGCGTAATTCCTCAGCCGGATCTCCAGCGGATCGATGCCGACCTCGTAGGCGAGCTCGTCAATGGCGCTTTCGATGCCGAAGGCGCTAGGGTTTTCGCCCGGCGCGCGCATGGCGCCAGGCACCACCGAATTCACCCGCACGACATTCTGCTTCGAGGAGAAGTTGGGCGTCGCATACATGATCGAGGTGACCACGCCCAAAGGCTCGACCCACATGCCGTCGATCGACGTTTCATTGACGCCGCGATGCACGATCGACTGGATTTTTCCGTCACGGTCGGCGCCGATCGTCACCGTCTGGCGGGTCGCGGCGCGGCCGCCATAGCCGGTAAAAGTCTGCGGCCGAGTCATGACCACCCTCACGGGCCGTCCCAGCATCTTGGCTGCGGCAGCCGCTACCGCGCCGTGGCCGAGCGCCAGCGCCTTGGAGCCGAAGCCGCCACCGATATAGGGCGAGACCAGCCGTACATTTTCGAACGGCACGCCGAACCATTCGGCATAGGTGCGGGCCATGCCGTCGAGCCACTGGCTCGGTTCCCACACGGTCAGCCGGTCGCCCTCCCAGCGGGCGATGAGGCCATGCGGCTCCATCGGCGCCTGGTATTCGCGCGGCGTGTTATAGGCGCCGCAGACGCGCACCGGGGCAGCGGCGAAAGCGGCCTGCGCATCGCCCCATTCCTTGGTCATGGCGGCGATCGGAATGCCGTCGCCCGCCTTGGCGTCGCTGAGGTCGACGATGGCCGGCGTCTCGTCATAGCTGACCTTGACCAGGGCTGCGGCCGCAACGGCCTGCTCGAAGGTCTCCGCGATGACCGCGGCGACATGCTGGCCCGAAAAGGTGATATCGCGCGCCAGCGGGCAGTAGGGCTTGTCCGGCGGCGGTGTGCCGAACCAGTCCGATGCAGTCTTCAGCGGCATGATGGTGTCCGGCGTCAGCACCTTGAGCACACCAGGTGCCGCCTCGGCGGCTGACGTGTCGATCGAGCGCACCTTGCCTGACGCGATCGTGCTTTCGACCAGAACGCCGTAGGTTAGCCCGTCGAGCTGCTGCTCGACGGCGTATTTTGCCGCACCGGTAATCTTGGCCGGGCCGTCGACGCGCGACAGCCGCCCGCCAACCTGATCGGCAGTGCCGTCCGAAGCGTCGCCGTGCCGTGTCCTCGGGTCGTGAATGGTCATGACATGGCTCCCGTCTTGAGGATGGCGCGGGCAACGACGCGCGGCGCCAGTTCGATCTTGTAGTGGTTGGCGCCGTGGTCGATCGCCCCTTCCATGGCGAGCAAGCTGGCTGCCCGCACGCTGTCTTCGCTGAGCACCTTGCCCTTCAACGCCGCTTCCACGGCGTGCGCCCGCCACGGCTTCGTCGCGACGCCGCCCAGCGCGACGCGCAGGTCGCGAATGGTGCGGCCATCGGCTTCGAAGTCGATGCCGACTGCGGCGCTTGCAGCGGCGAACTCATAGGACTGCCGGTCGCGAACCTTGAGATAGGTCGACTGCCGGGCGGCGACTGAAGCCGGGATGCTGATGGCCGTGATCATCTCGCCCGGTTGCATGGCATGTTCCCTGTCGGGCGTGGCGCCGGGCAGGAGAAAGAAGTCGTCGACGGCAACCTGGCGTTCGCCAAGATGAACCACGGCGTCGAAGGCGACCAGCGCGGTGGCGAGGTCACCGGGATACATGGCGATGCAGGCGTCGCTGGTGCCGAGCACGGCATGGCCGCGGGTGACGCCGCCGATCGCCGAGCAGCCGCTGCCGGGCGAGCGCTTGTTGCAGGCGGAAAAATTCGCGGGATCGCGGAAATAGGGGCAGCGCGTGCGCTGCATCAGATTGCCGCCGATGGTCGCCATGTTGCGCAGTTGCGCGGAAGCCGCCTGCCACAGCGCTTCGGAGACCGCGGGAAAGCGGCTCTTGATCTCGGCATGGTCGGCGACGTGGCTCATCTTGGCCAGCGCGCCGATCATGGCACTGTTAGCGTCGACCTTGATGGCGTCGAGCCCTGTGAGATGGGTGATGTCGACCAGGCTGTCGGGTTCGGCCACGCCGCATTTCGCGAGATCGACCAGCGTCGTGCCACCGGCAAGCAGCATGGCCCCAGGCAGGGCGGCTGCCTGTCGTGCCGCATCGATACTATCGGCGCGAACGTAGGAAAAATCCCTCATGACGCGACCTCCAGTGCCGCCTGGCGCACGGCGGCAACGATGTGCGGATAGGCGCCGCAGCGGCACAGATTGCCGGCCATGTATTCGCGGATCTCGTCATCCGAGCCGGCATGGCCCTCGCGGATGCAGGCGACCGCCGACATGATCTGTCCCGGCGTGCAGTAGCCGCACTGGAAAGCATCCTGGTCGAGGAAAGCTGCCTGAACCGCGTTGAGCGTGCCGTCATCGCGGGCCAATCCTTCGATGGTGGTGATCTCGCGGCCTTCGACCTGTGCTGCAAGCGTCAGGCAGGACAGCACGCGCTGGCCGTCGACATGCACCGTGCAGGCGCCGCACTGGCCCTGGTCGCAACCCTTCTTGGTGCCGGTCAGGTCGAGGCGATCACGCAATGCATCGAGCAGCGTGACGCGCGGCTCGACCTGCAGTTCGTGACTGTGTCCGTTGATGGTGAGACGGATTGGGATAGTGGTGGATTTGGTTTGGTCGGTCATGGGCGTCTGGCTCCAGTTGCTTGACGCTAGGGGATTGAAATGGCGTCCGAGTGGGAGAGGAAAAGGGAAGAGGCGACGGTGCGCCTAATCTCGCCCCTTGTGGGGGAGATGCCCAGCAGGGCAGAGGGGGGCGCGAAGGAATGCGACGTTCCCGATTTACATGCGTCGAAATAGACCTTTTCCAAGCGGGTGTTGGTCAGGCCTCGATAGGCTGGCGGGACAGCGCCCCCCTCTGTCCTGCCGGACATCTCCCCCACGAGGGGGGAGATTGACAGCTCTGCCGCCCCGACTCTCCAGCCGGCAGGGGATGCTTCAGTCTTCACAATCTCAACACGTGACATACCGGCTCCCCTGATTATATGATGAGGCTGCTCCACTAAAACGGAGGCGCCTCCGTTTATCCAATTGGGGGCTTACCCCTTTGGGTTCAAGCCCCCATATATCGACAGTGGAGAAAAAATTGACCGAGCAGTCGCAAGCAATTGCCGACGAGAAGCGCGAAGCCGCAGCGCCAAGGCCGCTGCGCGCCGATGCGCAGCGCAACCGCGACCGGCTGGTCGAGGTCGCGGCAGCGGCCTTTGCCGAGCACGGCGTCGATGCCTCGCTGGAGGAGATCGCGCGCCAGGCGGGCGTCGGTATCGGCACGCTCTACCGGCATTTTCCAACCCGAGAGCATCTGGTCGAAGTGGTCTATCGGCGTGAAGTCGAGGCGCTCTGCGCGGCTGCCGATGACCTCGCCAGCCACCATTCGGCCGATGTGGCGCTGGAGCAATGGATGCAGCGCTTCGTCGACTACATCGCCACCAAGCGCGGCCTGGCGGCCAGCCTGCGCATCCTGTTCAACACGAATTCCGCCGTGTTCTCCGACATGTCGGGCCGGGTGTCGCTGGCCTTGCGGCAACTGGTCGAGGCGGCGGTGGCCGAAGGCTCGATCCGCAGCGACGTCGACGCCTCCGATGTGCTGCACGCACTCGGCGGCATCTACTCGGCCCCCGACACCAAGGACTGGCGCGACCGCTCGCGCCGGCTGGTCAAGCTGCTGATGGACGGGCTGCGGTTCGGGGCAGGGAAGAGGTGACCTAGCGGCTCAAGCCGAACCATCGACCGCATAGAACCGAAACGCGCCGGGCAGCCCGCTTGCCGCCATTTCGCCACGCTCCTCGAACCGCAGGCCGGAGCCGACCACGAGATCGCGCACCGTCCTTGATGCGATGATTTCGCCCGGCCGCGCATGGTCAAGCAGACGCGATGACAGTTCGATCGCCGCGCCTGAAAATTGATGGCCCCGCTGCTCGCACTCGCCGATATGCACCGCCGAGCGGACCTCGACACCGGATTGCCGCAAGCGATCGCGGATGGCGATCGCGCACTGGATCGACCGCGTTGGCCGCTGGAACACCGCGAGCACCTTGCCGTCCGATCGGCTGATCTCTCTGCCTTCGGCCGCGAGGAGTTCGCCACGGAGCGCTTCGGCGTGCCGCTCGGCCGGGTCGATGCCGAAAGGCGAGCCCGTCATATCGAGGGACAGCACCGACACAAGCAGCCGTTCGCCTGGGGCCGCCGGCAAGGCGCCGGTGACGAAAGCCTGGATCTCGTCGACGATCCGATCGGAATTCTCGCCCCAGATGACGTGGTCGCGGCCGGCGAACTCAATGTATCGGGCGCCCTCGATGTGCGTCGCCAGGTAACGTCCTTCTTCCCGCTTCACCCAGCCGTCGCCAGTCGTCTGCATGATCAGTGTCGGAACATGGACAGCAGGCAGAATGTCGCGAACATCGATTTCGGCTCCCCAGCGCCACAGGGCGATCGCGTCGGCGGGCGAGGCAGAATTCCTGAGATAGGCGGCGAACCATTCTGTCTCGAACGTGTCGCTCATCAGACTGGGCGCCGCGTTGCTCATATCCGCCGCCGCTCCCCATTCTTTCACGACGATCGCCAGATCCTCTTCCACCTGCTCGCTTGTCTTCGCCCACGGATAGTCTTGTGACCACCTGCCGCGGGCGTAGGCCCCATTGAGCACGAGTGCCGCTGTGCGCTCGGGATAGGTCGCCGCGAACAGCATGCACATCGGGCCGCCCTCGGAGCTGCCGAAAAGCACCGTGCGCTTCGAGCCAACCGCATCCAGCACTGCCCGCACATCTTCCATCCGCTCTTCCAGGGTCGGCAGACCGACATTGCGGTCCGAGAGCCCGGTGCCGCGCTTGTCCATGCGGATTAGGCGCGAGAAAGTGCCGAGCCGCCGGTGCACATGCGAAAGCCGCGGCGAGCCCCAGGCGTGGTCGAGGTTGGAGACCCATCCCGGCACATGGATCAGGTCGACCGGACCGTCGCCGGTCACCTGATACGCGATGTTGATCCCGGCCGATTTGACATAGTGGGTCGGGGGGGCTGCGAGTTCGTGGCTGAAGCCGGTAGCGTCATCCGCATCAGTCGTGGGTGGCCGTGCCGGCGCCATTGTGCGGCGTGTGCGCAGCGTCTCGAACAATTGCCGCGTCTCCGGCTCCGGCTGCAGCTTGAGATCGCGTAGAAGCGCGGTGCGGCAGTGCTCATATTGCTTCAGCGCGAGATTGGTCCTGCCTTGCGCCGCATAGGCGCGCATCAGGGCACGGTGGACATCCTCCCTCAACGGGTCCATGGCCAGCAGGCGCGCCGCCGCGCGCACGCATGCGGCAGGATCGTTCGTCGCGGCATAATGCGCGACGAGCCTGTCGAGCGCCGCGACGGCCAGTGCCCGCAGCCGCTCGCGTTCGATCCTCAGCCAGTCCTCGAATGGCTCCTCCTTCAGGCCGAAGCCGTCGAGCAGGTCGCCGCGGTAGACATTGAGCGCCAGTTCGAGGTCTTCGGGTGCCGGGCTGGCGACCAGCGCCTCGAACCGCGCGACGTCGAAATCAAGGCCGTCGAGATGCAGAGCGACGCTGTTGCCATCGGTGAGGAAGCGGCCGCCGCCGCACGTCTGCATGGCCTTCCTGACAGACGATACCGCTTGCCGCAGGCTCATTCGCGCCTGCGCCTCGCTGTTGATGCCCCAGAGCAGGGTCGCCAGCTTCTCGCGCGACTGCGAATGCCCCGACTGCAGCGCGAGATAGGCGACCATCGCACGCGCCTTGCGGCTGATGGCTGGAACCGTGGCCCCGACGCCACCAAAGTCGAAACCACCCAGCAGGTGAAGATAAGGTCCGGTCATCGGATCCGCCACGGTCACAGCGCGACGACGATCCGCTCAAGCTCGGTCCATTTCAACACTTATTCCGCCGCCGAGGCGCTTTTCACGATTCCATCACGCAGGTTCCCACGCGTTGCTCACGGCGCTTGAGGAGATTGTTCGCACTGGATCTCTTTTCGCAGGAGGATACCGTGCATCACCCTGGCCCGACCGAGTGGCCCATCTGGCATGACGACCCCGGGCGCGACCGGCAGGAGCTTGGCGCACCATCGCGTCACGATATTGCGCTGGCCCGCTATCTCGAAACACAACAGGCCCATCGGGCATTGGCGGCTCGCAGACTCGATCCGGCGGCGGTCGTGGCCTCTGCACTGGCAGCGTTCGTCCGCTGCCTTTTCCGTGCAGCGCTGCGCCGAATTGTCCGCTGGCCAACCGATGCCGCGACAGGGATGGACGATTTCGGCTTGACGTTGTCCAAGGCTCATGCGGAATTTAGCAAGACCCTTTGGGGCCGCTGAGTGCAGCGCCCTTGGTCGACGATCTCATCCCCAACCGCCGCCGCCGCCGCCAGCCCCACCGCCGCCTCCGCTGCCGCCGAGAGAAGGAATCACGGGCGGCTTTTGCGGGATCTCCTCGGCCGGCTTGATCACTTTGCCGGTGGCCGCCTTCTTGTATCTGACCACCTTTGGCTGAGGTGCTACGCGAACCACTTTGCGATGGTTCACCGGCGGCGCCGGCTCAAACATCGGCGACACCGAGGTGCAGCCCATGAGCCCGGCCAGAACGCCGGATAGAATTATCCCGATGAATGCCTGCCCGAATGTCTGCTTGAATGCCTTGCCCACCATGGCCTCCTTATTGTTCAGAACAAATCCCGACGCGGATTGGCTTCTTCCCAGACCCCCCGGGCCGCATTGACCAGTTGCGTGTCCAGCGAACCGGACGCGGGAATCTTCGACTTGAGCTCTCGACGCAGGGCGTCCAAAGCTGCCGTTTTCGGCTTGGTGCCGAACTGCGCCAGGCCCTTTTTGGCGTCCGGCAGCTCCTTGCGCAGATCGAGCGCGACGGCGAATGCCAGGAAGCGCACCGCGACAGCCTGATCGGCCTTGTCGCCTTTCGCCATTTCAAGCGCCGCGCGATCATAGGCGCTCGACGGATCGCCGCGCGTGGTCGCCAGTTCGAACAGCCTTTGCGCTTCCGCCGGGTCCTGGCGCACACCGGCGCCATCCCTGTACATGCGGGCGAGGCTGCCGGGCGCGTAGGGCTGGCCAAGATCGGTGGCCTGCTGGAACAGGGCCTGCGCCGTCTTCGGATCCTTGTCGATGCCCTGGCCGGCGAGGTAATTGCGGCCGAGCAGGTTCATCGAATACATGTCTTGGCGCTGCACCCCCGCTTGCAGGAAGGCGACGGCGCGGGCCGGATCGGCAGGCACGCCATTGCGGCCCTCGGTGAAGATGGCGGCAAGATCGTTCATGGCATAGGTGTGCCCCATGGCCGCCGCCTTGAGCAGCAGGTCGAGGCCCTTGGCCGTATCGCGGTTGACGCCATAGCCATTGAACAGCGCGCGTCCCCACGAGGTCATGCCGTAAGGATCACCCTTGTCGGCGGCAGCCTTGTAGAGAGCGTTGGCCTGGGTGCGGTCTATGGTCGTTCCGGTTCCGGTTGCGTTGAGATAGCCGAGTTCGAAGACGGCGCGCACATGGCCTTTCTTGGCGGCGTCCTCGATGGCTGACCTGGCCTCGCCGACCCTGCCTGCCGCAAGCAGGGCGCGGCCGAGCTCGTAGTGGAAGCGGGCGACGTCTGGATAGGTTTTCACGGCCGCCTCGCAGGCTGCCACCGCACCGGCGCCGATCTCGTTCGGCAGCAGGCCGGGCACCACGCCTTGCAGGTCGAGAGGCTCGCCGGCGGCGGTGTCGCAAGCCTCGACCGTCGGCGACAGTTTCATCGTCGCCGGCTTGGCCGAGCTGCTGTCGGCCCGGATTTCGAAGCCGACCTCGACCGGCGCGCCGGCGCCGATCTGCGGCTCGTAACGGAGATGGTCGACTTCACCGGCCAGAAGGCTGGATTGCGGCGACAAGGTTCGATCAGGCAATGACAGCGTTCCCGTTGCCGGATACCCCGTGACCTTCAGGCTGACCGCCGGATCGTCGGTGGGGAAATCCAGATTGAGCGCGACCGGGCCGACGCCGACGGGAATATCAAGCTTGCGGTTCTCGATCGCTTCGGCAGCGCCGGTGATGTGGATGCCGCGATCCAGCACCTGCTGCTTCTGCTCGGCCTCGAGCGAAGCCATGATCTGCTGACCCGCCGCACCTTCGCCGCTCTTGACGCGGAACACGAGTATGCCCTGGCTCCCGCCGCCCCAATTGTCATGCGTGGCATAGGCCAGCATATCCACCTCGTCCTGCGTGGCGGCGCCTTTGGGGACATCCATTTGCAGGCGCGGCAGGTCCTTGCCGGCGATCGGTTCGCCCACCGCGACGTCTTTGCCGTCCAGCACCAGACGGCCCATTGCCGGCGGACGTTCGATGCTGACGCTGATAGCGCCGCCATCGACATCGACCGGCTCCGGCAGGCCGAGAGCGACAGGACCGACCCCCGAGAGCACTACCTTCTCCAGCACTGGCGGCAGCGAAGGCCGGTTGTTGCGGCGCACCAGCACCACGTCGTCGATCAGCGAGGAATTTTCCCAGGGCACCTGCATGCCGTTGGTGGCCTGCACGACATCGCGGCGCACCGCCGACATGACCGTGCGGATCTCCTGGTTCGGCGCCAGCGCGCGCCGCGAAAACGCCGATGAAAACGGGCTGAGGTCGCTGCTGCCGTCATAGGCGACCGCGCCTGGTTCGGTGGCGAAGGCAATCAGCGTGTTGAGCGAGCTTCGCACCTGCGCCAGCCCGGTATTGCCGGCGGTGACAAGCTGGTCGCGCAGCCAGTAATTGTTGCGCGGGAAGGGGTTGTTGCGGCAGGCATCGAGGATGATCACCTGGATCTTCGACTTCGAGCGCAGCTGCTCCAGCACGTCGTTGAGCTTGATGGCCTGGACCTCGATATCGGCCGCCTTCTTCAACGAGGCGTCGACGGGTATCAGGAAATTCTCGCCGCCGATCTGAAAGCCGTGCCCGGAATAGTAGACGACGGCGAGATCGGCGCCGTCGGCGGCGGCCAGATAGTCCCGGAACTGGCCTTCGAACTGCTGCTTGGTGAGGTTCTCGGCGACGAAAACCTCGAAGCCGGCCAGCCGGAACGTGGCCGATACGTCCTGGGCATCCTTGGCCGGGTTCTTCAGCGCCGGGATGTCGCGATAATCGGAATTGCCGATGACGAGCGCGACCCTTCGATCGGCGCAGGCCTCGAAGCTTGTGAAGCCGGCAAGGATGAAGGCCGCGATGAATCCGCAAAGTCGGAGCATGACAAAACTCCTGGTCGCGGCCTGACGCCGACGAGAACACCGCTTGCGGCATCAAGGTCCGTTGAGAGTATGCAACCTGCCACAGCATAAAGTGAAAGGCCCGTCACCGCCAGACCATGGCAGGCGATTTCTTTCGG
Source organism: Mesorhizobium sp. M0802 (assembly GCF_040320115.1). Taxonomy (NCBI): domain Bacteria; kingdom Pseudomonadati; phylum Pseudomonadota; class Alphaproteobacteria; order Hyphomicrobiales; family Phyllobacteriaceae; genus Mesorhizobium; species Mesorhizobium sp. M0802. The sequence goes on along the minus strand of NZ_JAMYOY010000026.1, from coordinate 69,143 downwards.
CGTCGACCGACCGCAGGGTGCAAGTAGCACGCGCTTCACGAGCAGGTATGTGACAAGTCTCACAGTTCGCTGTTTGGGGAATGCCTGGTGCCGGCGGCTGCGCGCCTATTCCTTGAAGAGCAGTTCCTTGTCGTTCGAATATTTCACCAGCAACGGAATGCTGGCGCCGCCGATAACGGGGCCGAGATGGCCAAACGTCCCCTCGATGACGGAGAACGGCTCGGGGCGATCGACAAGGATCCGTGCCAGCTTTCTGCGCATGGCCTTGGCGATCTCCTTGCGCACGCCATTCGGTATGGCGCCGTCGATCACCACATTGTCGATGTCGAGCAAGGCAACGGCACTGCGGGCGGCATAGGCAAGCCCGTCCGAAACCTCATCGATCCACGCGGTGAGCGGCTCTCCAAGGTCGCCCCAGTCGTCGGGCGACGACCAGATGCGGCCGGCGCCCTCGTCCCCATTGTCCTGGTCGTTGAGCTTGCCGGCCAGCGAATGCAGCGAAGCGACGCGCAGCAACGGGGTCATCCGGTCGCCCTTGCGCCCCGGCGCGGGCACCGGCATGTCGCCCAGCGCCCCGGCCAGCTTGTTGCGGCCGGGGAACAAGTGATGATCGAGCACCAGGCCGCCGCCGATGAAGTGCCCGACATAGGCGTAGAGAAAGTCGGCGCGGGATCCGCCGGCGCCAAACATCAGTTCGGCCGCGGCCGACACCGTGGCGTCGTTGTAGAGGAACACCGGCCAGTCGAACGCCCGGTCCAGTTCGGCGCGAATGTCGATTTCCTTCCAGGCATCCAGCCTGCTCGCCGGCACCGCGCCCTCTTCGCTCAGGTTCCACTGATGGAATGGCGAGGCGATGCCAAGACCCGCGATGCGGTCTTTCTCTATCGATTTGTGCTTGCGGCACATGCGCGCGATGGCGCCCCTGGCGAATTTCATCACCTCGACGGGCGTCGGATAGTCGAACAGCGTGCGTTCGAACGCGATCACGTCGCCGACGAAATTGACCAGCGCGACATCGGCGCTGCGATGGTCGACCTTGAGGCCGAAGGCATAGGCGGCTTTCGGGTTCAACGCAAAGGGAACCGAGGGTTGCCCCAGCCGTCCGCGCAAAGGCTCCAGGCGCAGCAGCAGCTTGTTGTCGGCGGCGCGGTTGACGATGGTGGTGATGGTTTGCGCGGCCAGCCCGGTCAGCCGCGTCAAATCGGTCTTTGCCAGCTGGCCGTGCCGGCGGATCAGCGAGACGATCAGGCGTTCGTTGTAGACGCGGCTCTCGGCCTGCGTGGTTCCGCCGCTGCGGCCTTCGGCGATCTTTTCGAGACTGAAGAAGCTGGTGCCGGTCACGCTTTCCCCTGCGCAAGGAGGTTGGCCGCAAGGCGAGCCGATCAAAGCGCTGACGTAGCAATGCGGGCACGGCAAGGCAACACTTAAATCCACCCGATGGAAAAATGTAGTTGACGCCGGCCGGCCTGCTGTCGTTCAAAGTATGCAAGCCTGGAGGAGCAATGCCGTGACGCAGACCCGGACAATCATGTGCTTTGGCGATTCCAATACCTATGGCGCCATTCCCACCCTGGCCCGCGTCGGACGGCGCCGCTTCACGCCCGACCGGCGCTGGCCGGGCATCATGCGCCGCCAGCTCGGCAGCGGATGGGATGTGATCGAAGAAGGGCAGGGCGGGCGCACCACCGTGCACGACGATCCGATCGAAGGTCTCCACAAGAACGGGCTCAAATCGCTCCCGGTGTGCCTGGAAACGCATATGCCGCTCGACCTCGTCATCCTGATGCTCGGCACCAACGATCTCAAGCATAGGTTCTCGGTAACGCCGAACGACTTCGCTGATTCCGTTGAGATTTTGGCCAGAATTGTCCTGCGCAGCGAAGCTGGCCCTGCGGGCGTGGCGCCCGCGGTCCTGATTGTTGCGCCGCCGCAGATGCTGGAGGTCGACTGGTTCGGCCAGATGTTCCTGGGCGGCGCCGCAAAGTCGATGCACTTTGCCGGCCTGTTCCGCGATGCGGCCCGGCGCGCCGGCGCCGCCTTCTTCAACGCCGGCGACGTCGTCGAATCGAGCGCGGTAGACGGCATTCACCTCGACAGCGACGCGCATCGCGTGCTCGGCACGGAATTGGCCAAAGCCGTCCAGTCGCTGATCGGCAAGGCGTGATCGCGTGGGCGAGCCACCCGACCATCTCTGATTAAATAATTCCACTGGAAAAACTTTTGACTTGCGAGCGGGAAGGTGGGTATCTGGGGAGACTGGAAAGAGTAGCGACCGCGAGGCATGCGATGCGCGGCAACAATCAACGACAGGGAGGAAGTGAAATGCGATCTGACAGAAACATGATGCTGGCGACGCTGCTCGGCGTTGCCGGTGTGCTCGCGGGCGGTACGTCCTGGCAAGCGCGCAGGACGGTCCGGCCGGGCTCACAAAGCCGGCGGTATTTGCGCCGTTCGACCCGAAGGCGCCGGCCTGCAGCCCACCGCCCGGCCTGAGCAAGGTGCTGGCCTTCGCGCAGGACAACGAGCGTGAATTCATGCAGGGTGTCGATCGCGGCCTGGCCGCCGCCGCCAAGGATCGCGGCCTGGAATATCGCCGCGCGCTTGCCAACAATGACGCAGCCAAGGGGGTCGAGCAGGTGCAATTGTTTCTCGCCTCCAAGGTCGGCGGTCTGGTCGCAGCCCCCGTGGACCCGGCCTCGATGAGCCGCAGCCTGCAGGAGCTTATCTGGTCGGGCGCCTATGTCGGCACCATCGTGCCGCCGCCCGCCACGTCGCTGCTCAACGCGCCGCAATATGAGACCGGCAAGGTGCTGGCCGAAGCGGCCGCGGCCTACATAAAGGACAAGCTCGGCGGCAAGGCCAATGTCGTCATCCTGTCGCATGACAGCATGGAATTCCTGGCGCCGCGCTTTGCCGCCATGCGCGACATCTTCAAGGCCATGCCAGGCGTCACCATCGTCGCCGACATCTCGCCCAATCCCGTCAACAAGGAAGGCGGCTTTGCCACGATGAGCACCATTCTCCAGGCCCATCCCGACGTCGATGTCGTGCTCGGCGCCGACACCGTCGTGCTCGGCGCGCTGGCTGCGCTGGAAGCGGCGGGCAAGGCGCGGCCGGACCAGTTCCTTGGCGGCATCGACGGCGAGCCGGAGGCGGTCGCCGCGATCAAGAAAGGCGGCGGTCCCTACAAGGCAAGCATCAGCCTGGCGTCGCCGGTCTTCGCTTATGCCATGGGCCAGCACGCGGCCGACTGGCTGGAGGGCAAGAGCATCCCGCAGGCGATGGATATCCTGCCGGTGGCGCTGACCAGCGACTACATGGCCCAGTACGAGGCCGACGTCGCCGACCCGGCCGCGGTCTACAAGGACCCGAAGCGCCGCGACATCTATCTCAGGATGTACGGCAACATCTGCTACGACACGCGCGACCAGTATGTGAATTTCCCCTGGTCATCCGAGGCAAAGTAGCGCCTGTTTTTCCCGCGCGATACGGGCGGGTCAGCCTGACCTGAAACCGCCCGCTTCAGTCAGAGGCTAGCATGAGCACAGACAGCCTTCGAACGGGGACGACACCGCTGCAAACGGGCCGGTTTTCATCCTTGCTGCCGGGCGTCAAGGCGCCGGGCGAAGCGTCTGGCCGCATCGGGCTGGCGCTGGTCGCGCTGGGCTTGATCATCGCCTTCTCGCTGTTGAACAAATCCTTCTTCAGCCTCGACAATTTCGTTGTCATCGGCGTCAACTCGACCTCGATCCTGATCGCCGTGCTCGGCACCTCCGCGCTGCTGATCGCCGGCTATGTCGACCTCTCCATCGGCAGCATGGTCGCCCTGATCGGCATCATCACCGCCAAGGTTGCGGTGGCGACGCAGAGCGCGCTGCTGGCAATCTGCGTCGGCCTGGGTCTGGGCCTTTTACTCGGTCTGCTCAACGGTCTGCTGGTGCGCAGGCTGAGCATCTCGCCGTTGATCGTCACGCTGGCGATGCTGGCGCTCTATGGCGGCCTTGCCTTCTGCGTCTCCAGCACCGCGGTCTATGGTTTTCCCGAGGCTCTGCTCGAATTGGGGCGGGGCAAGATCTTCGGCATCCAGTACACCGTGATCATCGCCGCGCTGGTCTTTGTGATCGGAGCCTTTGTTTTGACCAGCACGGTCACCGGCTTGAGGCTCTACGCCATAGGCGGCGACCCGCGCGCAGCCGAACTCTGCGGCATTCCGGTGGGGCGCACGGTGGTTGGCCTCTACGCCGCCAATGGCTTGCTGATCGGCCTGGTCTCGGTTCTGATCGCCGGTCGTCTCGGCAGCATCACGCCGACCATCGGCGTTCGCTTCGAGCTCGACGTGCTCACCGCCGCGATCCTCGGCGGCGTTGCGTTTTCCGGCGGCTCCGGCCGGCCGCTCGGCATCGCCATCGGCGTTGCCACCATCGGCATCCTCAATGCAGGACTGATCTTCGTCGGCCTGCAATCATGGTGGCAATCCATTTCGGTGGGAAGCATGCTGTTGCTGGCGTTGGTGGCCGACCAGGCTGCGATCGGTTTTCGCGGCCGGCGCGCCCGGGCGGCCGCGACCAACTTCACGGTGGCGGACGATGGTGCCGTCGCCTCGGCCGGCCCTGCCGTGACGGCGGGCAATGGAGAAGCCCCGCAAGGTCCGGCATTCTCGATTGCCGGCGCCCGCAAGTCCTACGGCGCGCTGACGGCCTTGGAAGAGGCGAGCTTCACGGTCGGCAAAGGCGAGATCGTCTGTCTGCTCGGCGACAATGGCGCCGGCAAGTCGACGCTGGTGAAGATTATTTCGGGCGCCATCCAGCCCGATGCCGGCGCGGTGACCCTCGAGGGCCAGCCGATTTCCTTCAGGAGCCCGCAGGATGCACGCGGCGCCGGCCTGGAGACCGTCTATCAGGATTTGGCGCTCTGCCCAAACCTCAGCGTCGCCCACAACATGATCCTCGGGCGTGAGGAAACGCGGCGTTGGCTCGGTGTCTTCCCGGTTCGCGACGACCGAAAGGCCGCCGAGCAGTGTCGTGCCCGGCTTGCCGCGCTGGGCGTCACGCTTCGCGACGAAAACGTTCTGGTGCGCTCGCTGTCGGGCGGCCAGCGGCAGTCCATCGCCATTGCCCGCGCGCTTGCCGATCACGTCAAGCTGATTTGCCTCGACGAGCCCACCGCCGCGCTCGGCGTCAAGCAGACCGCGCAGGTCGTCAAACTGATCCGTTCGATCGCCGCCAGCGGCACCGGCGTCATCCTGGTCACGCACGACCTGTCGACGGTCAGGGCGCTGGCCGACAGGATCGTCGTGCTCAGCCTCGGCAGGGTGGCTTACGACGGCTCGGCCAAACAGCTGACCGCCGATCAGCTCTGGGGCCTGATGGCAAGCGGGACGCTGGCGCCGGCCGCTGGGTAGGAATGCCGATCGCAGGATCTAAAGCTCGAGGCAGACCTTGCCGAAATGCCTTTGCGCTTCGTAGTGCCTGAAGGCGGCGGCGATATCCTGCAGTGGAAAGCTGCTGTCGATGACGGGCTTCAGGCGGTTGACCTCTATCGCACGGATCATGTCCTGCTGGTCGGCTTTGCTGCCGATGGAAATTCCGCTGATGCGGATCTGGTTTGAAAACAGCGCCGGGATTGAAACTTCTGCTGCAAAGCCGGTCAGGACGCCGATGAGTGCGATATGCCCGCCTGTCCGGCAGGCCGCTATCGACTGCGCCAGCGTCGCCGGTCCGCCGACCTCGATCACATGATCGACGCCGCGTCCGTCCGTCAGTTCCCTGGCCCTGCCGCCCCACTCCGGCACCGCCTTGTAGTTGATGACGCTGTCGGCCCCGAGTCGTCTTAGCTTCTCCAGCTTCTCTTCATCGGACGACGTGGCGATGACCCTTGCGCCGGCGGCCTTGGCAAATTGCAGCGCAAACAATGACACGCTGCCGGTGCCAAGGATCAGCACCGTGTCGCCGGGCTTTACCTTGCCGCATGTCACCAGCCCGCGCCAGGCGGTGACGCCCGTGCAGGTCAGCGTTGCCGCCTCGAGATGCGTATAGCCCGCCGGCGCCCTGGTGAATGCGTGCGCCGGCATGCACACATACTCGCTGGCGAAGCCGTCGAAACTGTCTCCGGGAATGTCGCGGCTTGTATCGGATCTCATGTCGCCGGCCAGCCACCAGGGGTAGAAAACACTGACGACGCTGTCGCCCGGCTTGAACGTGTCGACGCCGTCACCGATCGCGATCACCTCGCCGGCGCCATCCGACAGCGGCACGCGGCCTTCGGCGAGCGGCACCTTGCCTTGTACGGCGAAATCGTCGCGCATGTTCAGCGCGCAGGCGCGAATCCTGACCAGCATTTCTCCCGGCCCAGGCCGGGGCTGATCCACCTCGACCAGGTCGAGCTTGTCCAACCCGCCCGGCGCTCTCAGCCTGACCAGCTTCATAGTCTCTCTCCGACGTAAAGAGCGTTAGCATGGCGGCGGCGGTCCAGCCTATCGCCGGACCGGCCGGCCGGAAATCACGCGCAGCCAAGGCGCCAGATGGACGGCGCTCATCAAGAGATACATCAGCGGCATGCCGGTGAGCGGGGAGGCATCGGCCCCCAGGCACGACATGACGCCGTCGCCAGCGTGAATGCAGGTAAGCAGCGCCATCACGGCGAAAACAGGGGCCGCGGCGAGGCACAGCCAGTCGGCGGTGCGGAGAGAAACTGCATCGGAGCGTTTAGGCACCTCACTGTCGGTCCCTGTGCCGATATCGCTCATGGTCGTAATCCCTTGATGATCAATGCCCGGGTTTCCTGTCCCGTGAGGGACAGGAAACCAAGCTGGATGGGCGCCGCTCCAGGTCCTTACTTGCCGTCCTTGTTGCGGAACGCGGCTTCGCCGGCCGCCGACACTTCCTCCCACGTCTTGTCGGGTGCGGCGTCGTAATTGTCGTGCCAGTTCCACCAGCTGTAGAGCTCGGTCTGCGGATAGCCTTCGGGCGAATCCTCCCAGATTTCCTGGCGGCCGAGCGGCGTTGCGTCGAGGTAGCTCCAGACCGTGCCCATCTGCTCGTCGCCGCGGTTGTTGATGAAGTAGGTGCGATACACTTTCTTGCCGTCCTGGATGAACACGTTGTGGCCGTGCCATTCGTCGACGCCGAAATCCTTGTCGAAACTGTCGGTGATTGTGTACCAGGGCATCTCCCAACCCATCCGCTGCTTCAAGCTGGCAATGTCGGCCTGCGGCGCGCGGGAGGCATAGGCAAGCGTGGTGTTGCGGGCGTTGAGATGGGCGAGATGGCCGACCTGGTCGGCGCCGAGCGAACAGCCGCGGCAGGCATGTTCGGGCCAGCCGTGGACGCCGGGTTCGTAGAAGGCGCGGTAGACGATCAACTGGCGCCGGCCCTCGAACAAATCGAGCAGGCTCGCTTTGCCGTTGGGACCTTCAAACACATAGGCCTTGTCTACTTCCATCCATGGCATGCGCCGGCGCTCGGCCGACAGCGCGTCCCTGGCGCGCATCGTTGCCTTTTCCTTCACCAGCATCTTTTCGCGCTCGGCTTCCCATTCTTGCCTTGAAACGACCGGTGGGGTCTTCATTGCCACGTGCTTGGTCATTGCTTGTTTCCTTTGCCAGTTGTTGAGCCGTTGTGGCTTGTCGTTGCCTGTTGATCGTGAGGCAGGCTAGGGCCGCGAGGCGGCGAGGGCGGAGTTACAAATGTGACGGCATTTGCAGGCGGGCCACCGCAGCAGGGGTGGCGAGGCCGCACGGTGGGCTCGAAGTCCTCGGAAGCAGGCATGGTCGGTTTTTCCTTATTGAGAAGCTTAACGCGACTGTCTGAGTGCGAATATTGCCGTCAACGCAGGCCTGGGCGTCTTCAACCAGTCCAGATGGCTAGGTCGCCGTCCGCGGCTTGCTGCTTGGCGGTGGTGACTTAAGTTAGGGCCGATAAGGGGAGCGGTGGGAGTTACAAATGTGACGGGATTTGCATGGACTCGCTGATCACCGCGGCAGGGCTGGCGCTGGCGGCGGGCAATCCGCTGGCGGCACTCGACCGCGTCGCCTTGCGCGAGGATGCCCCGGCGCTGGCGTTGCGCGGCATTGCCATGGCGCAGCTCGGCGATTTCGATCGCGCCAAAGTACTGTTGCGTAGGGCCGGCCGTGCCTTCGGTCCAAAGGAGGCGGTGGCGCGCGCCAGGTGCGTTGTCGCCGAAGCCGAGATCGCACTTGTTTCGCGTGATCTCGGCTGGCCGTCCAAGGCGCTCGACGCGGCGCGGTCGACATTGGAAAAGCATGGCGACCGGCTGAACGCGGCGCATGCCGGGCATCTCAAAGTGCGCCGCCTGCTGCTGATCGGCCGCCTCGACGAGGCTGAAGACGTGCTGGCTGGGCTCGATCCGTCGCCGCTTCCGCCGGCCTCACGCGCCGCGCATGAACTCGCGGTTGCCGGCATCGCCATGCGGCGCCTGAAGACGAAGGCCGCGCGCGCAGCCCTTGAGTGGGCGCGCCATGCCGCCCGCCGGGCCGGCATTCCGGGTCTCATGGCGGAGGTCGACAGCGCCTTCCTGGCGCTGGAGACGCCGGCGGCGCGGCTGATCGCAGGCGGCGAGGAGCATCCGCTGTTGCTCGAAGAAGTCGAGGCGCTGCAGGCGTCGCGCGCGCTGGTCGTCGATACGTTCCGCTATATCGTGCACAAGCAGGAAACAACGATCTCGCTGGCAACGAGGCCGGTGCTGTTTGCGCTGGCGCGCGCGCTTGCCGAAGCCTGGCCGGCGGATGTGCCGAGGGCGACGCTGATTGCCCGCGCCTTTGGCGGCCGGCATGCCGATGAATCGCATCGCGCCAGGCTGCGGGTCGAGATCGGCCGGCTGCGCGCCGAATTGCGGCCGCTGGCGGGCATAGGCGCGACCAGCCAGGGCTTTGCGCTAAAGCCGCGCGAAGCAGGCTCCGTGGCGGTGCTGGCGCGGCCGATCGAGGAGCGGCACGCCGCGGTGCTGGCCTTCCTGGCTGATGGTGAATCCTGGGCCAGCTCGGCGTTGGCGCTGGCGCTGGGCGCCGGACAGCGCAGCGTACAGCGGGCGCTCGAGCAGTTGGCCGAGACCGGCAAAGTGCAGTCCTTCGGCCACGGCCGGGCGCGGCGCTGGATGACGCCACCGGTCGCTGGTTTCACGACCACCTTGTTACTCCCGTCGCCGCTGCCGAACGGCTATGAAAGGTGACCATGATCGAGGACCAGGACATGAAACATTCAGCAGCGGAAATCCTGCGCGAATACGGGCCCTTTCCTGATGTCGACACCGTGCACGGCGTGAGCTTCGACGGACAGAATGTCTGGTTTGCGACGGGCGAGCGGCTGACCGCCTTCGATCCGGCAAGCGGTGAGACGCTGCGCTCGATCGATGTCGCCGCCCATGCCGGCACCGCCTATGACGGCCGACATCTGTTTCAGCTCGCCGGGGACCGCATCCAGAAGATCGACCCGGATACCGGCAAGGTGCTCTCCATCATCCCGGCGCCCGGCGGCGGCCGCGATTCCGGCATGACCTGGGCCGAGGGCACGCTCTGGGTGGGGCAAAACCGGGAGCGCAAGATCCACCAGATCGATCCCGAGACCGGGAAAATCCTGCGGACCATCGACTCAAACCGCTTCGTCACCGGAGTGACCTGGGTCGATGGCGAGCTCTGGCACGGCACCTGGGAAGGCGACCAGAGCGATGTCCGGCGCGTCGATCCGCAAGGCGGAAAGGTGCTGGAACGGCTCGACATGCCGGCAGGGGTGGGCGTTTCCGGGCTCGAATCCGACGGCGGCGACCGCTTCTTCTGCGGCAGCGGCCCCGGCGGCATGGTGCGATCAGTGCGTCGGCCGAAGTAAGGCCGTCAAGTATTGGGCCGGCAGCATATTTCCTACGGTCATCCCGCCGAGATCATATCCCGGAGCCGTCGAGCAGCGGGACGTCTTCGCCTTGCCACGGACTTGGCATTGAAGCCCGGCTCAGATTGGCCGTCGGCAGCGGCATCCAGCATTTTAACTCCGGTTCGGGGTATTCGATCACCCGTCCTGGCGACGAATCGGAAGAGCGCCAGCCCTCCGTGCCGAACTGGTCGGCGCGCGACCAGTAAGCGAGGTCGACCTCGGCCGGCCCCTGTTCCGATGGCCTGACCGTGACCAGGATGCGGCTGCCGTCCTTGGGCGCGCTCGCCATGTGCCGCCAGCGATCGGGTTCGTCCATTCTCATGTCCTCCTGCACGTTGCAGGGATAGTCGCCGCGCTCTTGGCAGCGGTCAACCCGAACTTTGCCCAAGCACGAGATCTGTTTAGTACTCCCGCGCCGTCGGCCGAAACAGGATCTGGTTCATGTCGACCTCGTCGGGCTGGCTCACGGCGAACGCCCACATGGCGAAAGAATCCGGGTGCCGGGCCGCAACAGGAAAATCAAAGCCGGCATGTGAACGGGCTCACATGCCGCCACTGCAAGGAACGCTATGGGACGTCCGGCCATGACAGGGGTTTCGGATGACACTTGCAGATCTGTCTTTTTATCTCTTCACTATTTTCAATGGCTTGCGCGTGGTGTCCTACCTGCCGCAGATCGTGCGGGTGGCCCGGGACAGGCACGGGGCGTCGGCGATTTCCTACGCGACCTGGCTGTTGTGGACAGGCGCCAACGCCACGACGGGACTCTACGCCCACATCAATCTGAACGATCCCGCTCTGGCGGCGATCAACTGGCTGAACGCCGTATGCTGCGTGCTGGTCATCGCGCTCACCGCCTACAAGCGCCATCGCGCACGGCTACCGGTTGAGGAATCCGCAAGCCGGTCGGACTCGACCGCTCTGATGGTCGACAATGTCTGTTGAAGATCACCGGGGCAGATTGCGCTTTTCGAGGCCGCTCTCAGACATGCACGGTGCCATGCGAAAGCTCGCCCTCGTCGCTTGAGATGAGGAAAGCGGCTGCGAGTAGGCCGACATAGAACAGCCCGACCATGCACGCGACATAGATGCCTGGAACCGGGCCGAGCTGCGCCACGCGCGCGGCGTCGAGAAATGACGCGCCGAAGCCTATCGGCGACCCTTCGCGCTGCAGACTGGGCGTCGTGATCTTCAGCACCCACGCCAGCATCAGGATCGTGTACATGAAAATGTAGTTGCGGCGCAGCCGGCGCACCAACGCCGCGCGTTGCGAGATCAGGAAGCGCGGCGAACGCAGGCCTTCGCCGACGATGGCCAGCCAGTTGGAGGCGTAGTCGGGCTGCGGCGAGAAGATCTGCGCGAAATAATAGCGCTCGAACTGGCGCACCCTGGCCCGGTAGACGTCGAAGAAACGATAGCGCCGCGCCTCGATCCATAGCAGCAGCGTGGTCAGCAGCATGGCAAAGAGCAGCACCCCGTGATGGGCGCTGGGCGTCGACAGTGAGACTGAGAGCATGGCGGCGACGACAGTAATCGCCCAGTTGCTGGTACGGTCCAGCCGGTCGCGCCAGCCGGCCATGCGGGCGATTTCGGCGCGGTGGAAATGCGACATGGTGGCCACGAATTCCGATGAGGTGAGCTTCAGCGCGAACGCATCAGAGGCCCGCGGCGCTGCAGCCGCTTCGTCGGTTTTCACGGTCTTGACCTGGGACATCCCTTGCCACGCGCCTCCCAACGCCATGGCCGGCCGAAACGACGCCGGTCATCCCCATCTGCGCAACGCGCAATCGGTTGAAAATGTTCCGTCGCCGGCCCGGGTCTCGGCCGCTTATCCGCAGTCAGATAGGCCCGTTATGCGATTCAGGTAATGAGGAACCTGCGGCGCGCCATGGGAGCGTGGCGTGCAACTGATCTCGCCCGCAAACGTTATACCGGGCACAATGAGGGGGTGCATGTCTTTCGTGGTCAACCGGCGCCGGTCGGTCGCGCTTGCCGCGGCAGCTTTCGCATTCATGCCGGCCGCATCGTTGGCAGCCGAAAAGACCGGCATGTCCAGCGAGGGCATTTTCGTTCTCGAAATCCTCCTTCTGCTTCTCGTCGGCCGCGGCATCGGCGAGTTGCTGGAGCGTCTCGGCCAGCCGGCGGTGATGGGTCAGCTCATCGGCGGCATCCTGCTCGGGCCATCGCTGCTCGGCTGGCTATGGCCGGAAGCAGAACGCGTGATCTTTTCAAGCGACGCCACCCAAAAGAGCATGATCAGCGCCATCGCCCAGCTCGGCGTGTTGATGCTTCTGTTGCTCACCGGGATGGAGACGGATCTGCGGCTGGTGCGCAGGGTCGGCCGTGCGTGCTTTTCCATCTCCGCCGCGGGCGTCGCCGTGCCTTTCGCGCTCGGCTTCACCGCCGCGCAGTTCATGCCGGCCTCGCTGCTGGCCGACGGAACCGAGCGCATTGTCGCCGGTCTCTTCCTCGGCACGGCGCTGTCGATCTCCTCGGTCAAGATCGTCGCCATGGTGGTGCGCGAGATGAACTTCATGCGCCGCGATCTCGGTCAGACCATCGTCTCGTCGGCCATCATCGAGGACACGATCGGCTGGGTGATCATCGCCATCACCATCGGCATCGCCACCAAGGGGCGCATCGAGCTCGGCAGCCTTGCCTTCACCATTGTCGGCGTCGCCGCCTTCATGGGGTTTTCCTTCACGATTGGCCGCCGCATCGTCTTCGACGCCATCCGCTGGACCAACGATACGTTCCGCAGCGAATACGCCGTCGTCACCGTCATTCTCGCCATCATGGGCGCAATGGCGCTGATCACCGATCTGATCGGCGTCCACACCGTGCTCGGCGCCTTCGTCGCCGGCATACTGGTTGGGGAATCGCCGATCCTGTCGCGTCATATCGAAGGGCAATTGCGCGGCGTCATCATGGCGCTGTTCATGCCGGTTTTCTTCGGCGTCGCCGGCCTTTCGGCGGATCTCACCGTGCTTGTCGACCACGAGCTTGCGCTACTCACGGCCGCTTTGGTGCTGATCGCCAGCTTCGGCAAATTCGCCGGCGCCTTCATCGGCGCCGAGCTTGCCGGCATGAGCCGCAAGGAAGGCATCGCCGTCGGTTGCGGCATGAACGCGCGCGGCTCGACCGAAGTCATCGTCGCCTCTATTGGCCTGTCGATCGGCGTTCTGTCGCACAATCTTTTCACCATGATCGTGACCATGGCCGTCATCACCACGCTCGCCATGCCGCCGACCTTGCGTTGGGCACTCGGCCGCTTGCCGATGGGCGAGAACGAGAAGAAGCGTCTGGAGCGCGAGGAGATCGACCAACGCGGCTTCATCGCCAATCTGGAACGACTGCTGGTGGTGACCGATGAGGGCGTTGTCGGCCGCTTTGCCGCTTACCTCGCAGGAGTCGTGGGCGCCGGCAGGCCGACGACGGTGCTGCATGCCCGAGGCGAGGGGGAGGAGGCCGAGCCCGGCACGGGTGCGAAGCTCGAGCCGATCGAAAAGGGTGCCGAGGACAGCCGCGAGGCCGCCAGGAGTTCGGACGAGGAGCTGACCCGCGCGGCGCCTGTCACGCGGCGCCACGAGGCCGAGCTTTCGGCCGAAACGGTTGCCAAGGAGGCGCGCAAAGGCTATGGGCTGCTGCTGATCGGGCTCGGCCGCGCGGTCACGTCGAAAGGTGGGTTTGCCCGCCGCATCAACGAGATCGCCGGCGCCTTCGAGGGCCCGCTATGCCTGGTGCTGAAGGCGACCGGCGCCGGCCGCCAGATGCCAAGGCTAGGACCTGAAGGCGGGAAGATTCTGGTTCCGGTCAACGGCACCGCGATCGCCCGCCGGGGTGCCGAAATGGCGCTGGCGATTGCAGCGGTCACGGGTGCGCGGGTCAAGATACTTTATGTCGCGCGCGTCGGCCGCGACGAACCGCGCGACACTGTCTCGCATCGCCGCAGGGAGGCGGTGCTGAAGGATACCGTCGCACTAGCCGACCGCTATGGCGTCGAGATCGAGACTGCCATCCGCAGCCGGGCCGCCGCCGCCGATGCCATTGCCCGCCAGGCCGGCAGGGGGGCGGCGCTGATCGTCATGGGCGTGGCGCGGCGCCCTGGCGAGGAACTCTTCTTCGGCGAGACGACCACCGGCGTGCTGCAGCGCTGCCAATGCCTGGTGGTGCTGATCTCGGACGCCAGGCTCAGCCGCGACGACGAGGGCAGAGAAGAGCTGCGCTCAGGAACGGGGACAGGGTGATGAGTATTTCCCCTCGAGGGGAAATTTCGCTCATGCCGCCTGCAGCCTCTCTCGGCCGGGCTGCGGCGGGAAGGCGATGGCGATGCCGGCAGCACCGAGGCCGATCAGCGCCGAGCCGATGAACAGCCAGGAATAGCTGGCATAGGCGTCGAAGATCATGCCGCCGGCGAGCGGGCCGAACGACATGCCGAGGCTGGACAACAGGGTCGCGGCGCCAAGTATCGTGCCGATGATGCGTGGCCCAAAATAGTCGCGCGCCAGAACCGCATAGAGCGGCATGACGCCGCCATATGTGGCGCCGAAGATGATCGCCAGGAGATAGAACTGCTCGAGATTGCCGACGGCGAGATAGGCGGCGATCACAACCGCCTGGATGGCGAGGCCCACGATCAGCACCGGCTTGGCGCCCAACCTGTCGCCGAGCACGCCGTAGAGCACGCGCCCGCCAAGGCCGGCAAGGCCCTCGACGCTGTAGATCGACACGGCTGCCATCGGCGCCACGCCGCACGACATGGCATAGCTCACCATGTGGAAGATCGGCCCCGAATGCGCCGCGCAACAGGCGAAGAAGGTCATGCCCAGCACCAGGAATTGCGGCGAGCGCAGCGCCTGGCCGACTGACATGCCGGGGGCTGCGGCAGGCGCGGGCGCGCTGCCATCCGCTGCCGCGACCGCCGCCGACGGCTGGCGCACCAGGAAGACGGCCGGCAGCAACAGCACCCAGGCCATGATCCCGATGTCGAACATGGCGGTACGCCAGTCATAGGCCGTGATCAGCCAGCGCGCGAAGGGCGAAATGGTCATCGGCGCCACGCCCATGCCGGCCGAGACCAGCGACACGGCCAGGCTGCGATGGGTCTCGAACCAGGCGGTGGTCAGCGCGATCATCGGCGCGAAGAAGGCGCTGGCCGCCAGCCCGACGATGACGCCATAGCTCAGCTGGAAGACCAGCAGCGATTGGGCTCGGCTCGCCACCACCAGCGACAGGCCGAGCAGCACCGCGCCGGCAAAAACCACCGGGCGGGCGCCGACACGGTCATAGATGGCGCCCCAGGCGAAACCGCCTGCACCCATCACCAAGAAATTCAGCGTCATGGCGCTTGAAATGCCGGTTCGCGACCAGTTGGTGTCGAGCGCCATCGGCTCGAGAAAGATCGCCAGCGAAAACATCGCGCCGAGCGCCACACAGGTCATCAGCGCGCCGCACGCGACGATCACCCAACGGTAGGAATTGTTCATGCTCTTCTCCCGAGATCGGTTTCGATGCGGCGCCACTCGCTCCAGCTCCGTTGCGCCGCTTGCGTCCGAAGGACGTTGGCGGGATTTCGAATCCGACAATCCGGTTGCATTTTTTATCCGGTCTGCGTGGAAGTCCATCCGGATATGACAAAAGCAGGGGTGTAAGGCTGCCAAGCGCGCCGACAAGATAGACTGCCGAATTGACGAGCCGCTCCGCGGCACTAGCTTTGTGGTCTCGCGACGGGAGATATCGCTCATGGAACTGCATCGCGGCCGCCTCATCGACCACGTCCAGCTGGTGGTCAGGGACCTCAAGGCGAGCCGGCGCTTCTATGAAGCCGTCTTCAAGGTGCTCGGCATTCCGATCGGCGGCGAGGCCGAGGACTATTTCTGGGCCGACGAGCTGTTCATCTCAAGCCTCGACAGCCGGGCGGCGAGGGGACAGCTGACCGGGCGCCATCATCTGGCCCTCCAGGCCAGGGACAAGGCCATGGTCGATGCGTTCTACAAGGCCGGCCTCGATGCCGGCGGCGCCGACAATGGCGCGCCGGGTGAGCGGCCCTACCACCCCGGCTACTACGCCGCCTTCCTGCTCGACCCCGACGGCAACAACATCGAGGCGGTGTTTCACGGGCCGGCAAAGCGAAGTGCCGCTTCGGTCGAGATCAATTTCTAGCGCAGGTTCACAAGGAGCGGGTTGCGGTGATCCGTCCGGAGTTCTCGTAAAAACAAAGAGTTGAAGCGGTCCACGGATTCAATCGCTGAACTACTTCACATTGCCGGCGCGTAGCGGTTCACCACCATTCCGCAGGCATAGGCTTTAGAGCCGAGCAGGCGCAATTTCAGGAAGCCGCCACAGTCGAAAATCCGCTCGCCGTCGCCCAGCGCGGCCGGATTGATGAACAGCTGGAACTCATCGACCAGTCCCGCTGCAATCAGCGCCGAGGCAAAGCCGGCGCCGCCGAATACCGCCATGTCGCCTTCACCTTCAGCTTTCAGCGCCTTGACCTCGCGCGGCAGGTCGCCGCTGGCAAGCGTCGTGCGCTCCCACCGCGATGCCGCGAGCTTGTCGCTCAGCACCACCTTGCGCGCCTCGACGATGCGCTGCGCAAAGGCGTAGAAGGGATCGCGCGGATAGTTTTTTGCCGCATTGCCCCAATGGGTTAGATAGCCTTCTTCGGCCATCTTGCGGCTGAGCAGAATGGTATCGATGCCGGCGAACACCGCGTTGAAATCCTGCTTCAAGTCGTCGTCCCACGGGCAGTTGGCGCCCCATTCCCAGAGCTGCCAGTGCTCATCGCCGGCCGCGCCGACAAAACCGTCGACCGACATCTGCATCTGCAGGATCAGTTTTCTCATCGTCGTTCTCCTGATTGAGCTCTGGTGTCACCAGCGCCAGGTCAGGCGGCGTTGGTGATTGCTTTACTTTCGGAACCATTGACACGAGAGAAAAATGATGTCAATAGTAAAGTGATTTAGAAATGGAAGCATTGAGAATGTCGACCAGGGAAAGATCCGGCTGCCCCATCAGCCTGTCGCTCGAATTGCTCGGTGACCGCTGGACGCTGCTGATCATCCGCGACATGATTTTCGCGGGAAAAAGGCACTTCCGGGAGTTTCTGCTATCAGGCGAAGGCATCTCGTCGCGCACGCTGGCCGAGCGGCTGCAGACCTTGCAGGATGAGGGCATTGTCACCAGAAGCGACGACCCCACGCACAAGCTCAAGGCGATCTATAAGCTGACCGAGGCGGGCATCGACCTGTTGCCGGTGCTGGCGACGCTCGGCGCCTGGGGCAGCAAATACCGCAACGCCGATGACAAGCTGGCAAGGATCGCCGATGAACTGGCGACGGGCGGCGAGGCAGGCCTGGAGCAGATAAAGAAGAAGCTGCGCGCCGAGCATATCGGCTAGGGAGCAACGCCAGCCCTCCCTTCGGGCCGATGGCGGGCTACATCGACACGACGTCGCGCAGCCTCACCCTTCCCATCCCGCAAATCGCTGTGGCCGGAGCCATGTCTGCTTCGGATTGCCATCGCCCGAACCACGGCCTCTTCCAGCCAGCGCGCGATGGCGGGGGCGGCATGCATGCCGATTGGCCCATGCCGCCATTCACGTAGAGCTCTTCGACCGCGGTGCGGCCGGCGACAGGCAGCCCGTCCGACAGCATGGGCGATTGCCGGGATAGACATTCGTCACCCTGGGTGAGCCGAGACCGGACAGGATGCGTAGCGTGCGCGCCGCGATGCGAAGGCGTCTCGGCGCTAGCGCGCCGATCCACCTTCTCCAACAAGGGGAGAAGGTGAGGCGCGCCTTGTCCCGCCTGCGCTTCTACGCGTAGCCTAAGGAGCTAGCGGGAGGAGAATCGCTTGGACACCACTGTCGTTATTGTCGGCGCCGGGCCTGCCGGCCTTGCGGTCGGTGCCTGCCTGAAGCGGGCAGGAGTGGATTTCATCCTGCTCGAAAAATCGCAGGAGATCGCGCCCGCCTGGCGGCGGCACTATCGGCGGCTGCATCTGCATACGGTGAAGTCGTTCTCGTCGCTGCCGTTCCTGCCATTTCCCAGGGACTATCCGCGCTACGTGCCGCGCGAACTGGTGGTCCGTTACCTCGACGACTATGCGGAAAAATTCGACCTGCGCCCGCGCTTCGGCGTGACGGTGAAAGCCATTCGCCTCGGGGACGGCGGTTTTCTGGTCGAGACAGGATCGGACAACCTCAAGGCGCGCCATGTCGTCATCGCCAGCGGTAACAATGCCGAGCCGATCATCCCCCGGCTCCCTGCTATCGAGGCTTTCAAGGGCGAGGTGCTGCACAGCGCCGACTATACGCAAGCGGCGCCCTTTGCCGGCCGCTCGGTGCTGATCGTCGGCATGGGCAACACCGGCGCCGAGATCGCGCTCGACTTGGCGGAAAGTGGCGCGCGTCCGACCATTTCGGTGCGCAAGGGCGTCCACATCGTGCCGCGCCAGCTGTTCGGCGTGCCGATCCAGATGGTCGGCATCGCCAGCCGGCCGATGCCGCAGGCGCTGAACGACTGGATGTTCCCGATCATCCTCGATTTCGCGCTGGGCAAGCTCGAGAAATACGGCATCGTCAGGCCGAAGCAGGGCATCCTGCAGCAGATCGACGAAGTCGGCCGCATCCCGGTCATCGACGTCGGCACGGTCGACGCCATCACCAAAGGCGCCATCAAGATCGCGCCCGACATAGCGGGCTTCACCGAGCGCGGCGCTGCGTTCACCGACGGCAGGCAGGAAAATTTCGACGCCGTCATCCTCGCCACCGGCTATCGCCCGGGCTACGAAAAGTTTCTGCCCGTGGAATTGCAGCCGGAGCGCAGTGGCGTCAACGCCCGCGCCTCGCAACTCGGCCTCTACCTCGTCGGCTTCTACAATCCGGTCACCGGTCTGCTCAGGGAAATTGGACGCGAGGCGAAGGCAGTGGCGGCCGACATTGCTCGGCGAGGCTGAAAGGGGCGGCGTCGGCCAAGCTGCGGATCTCACGCCTTGCGGGGAGATCGGCTATCCATCACAGCCGCGCCGCATCGCCCTCATCCAGCAGCCATTGCCGCACGGCTTGCGTCGGTTCTGGGTGCCGTTGCTTGCGCGGCATCACGACATAGAAATCGTGCGTCCCACGCATCTCTGCGTTGATCGGCTGCACCAGCCGGCCGGCGGCAATGTCGGCAGCGACGAGAAACCGGCTGGCCAGCGCGATGCCCTGGCCGGCAATGGCGGCGTCGATCGCGAGGCCTGTCTGGTTGAAGCGCATGCGTTTGGCCTCGGTGGCCATCTTCAGCCCGAGCGCTCTCTCCATGAATTCCGGCCACAGATTGTGCGCGTCGTGCAACAGGACATGATGCTGGATATCGGCCGCCGCGATCTCGTTCGCGCCGGTCGGCAGCAGGGCAGGGCTGCAGATGGCGATGATCTGCTGTGGAAACAAAAGATCCACCATCAGGCCGGCGCCGGAGGGCAGGCGGCCTTGCCTGACCGCAATGTCGACGCCATCGGCCTGAAAACTCGACAGGCTTTCGCTGGCCAGGATTCGCAAATCGACCAGCGGGTTGTGCGCGACGAACTCCGGCAGTTTGGGGATCAGCCATTTGGTGGCAAAGCTCGGCGTGACACTGATTGTCAGTCGCGCCGGCTCGGGCCGCAACAGCAGCGTTGCCTCGGAGATCAGCTCGAAGGCGCGGCGAATGTTCGGCACATAGGCGCGGCCCTCATCGGTCAGCGCCAGGCCGCGCGGCAGCCGGTCGAACAGCTTTGTGCCGAGATCGGCCTCCAGCCCGCGTATATGCTGCGCCACCGCCCCTTGCGTCACGTTCAGCTCTTCGGCGGCGATGCGGAAGTTGAGATGACGCGCGGCGGCTTCGAAGGCACGCAGCGCATTCAATGGTGGCAGGCTCAGGAAGGCTTCAGGCATGCAGGAGTTTTTCTACAGCTTGATTTCAGGCTTTCTGGTTCGAACCAGATGGCAAAACCGTTTATAGCATTGCTCGAAGGTCGGAAACATGGGCTTCAGAGTCCCGCCAACCCGTGCGAAGGAAAATCGAGATGAGTGTAGAAAAAGTAGCAGTCGTCGTCGCGGGCGGCAGCGGTATGGGCGCGGCGGCGGCCAAGCGGCTGGCGGCGGACGGGTTCAAGGTCGCGATCCTGTCGTCCTCCGGCAAGGGCGAGGCTCTGGCCAAGGAGCTTGGCGGCCTCGGCGTCACCGGCTCCAACCAGTCGAATGACGATCTGCAGCGGCTCGCGGATCTGACGCTCGAGCGCTTCGGCCGCATCGACGTGCTGGTCAACAGCGGCGGCCACGGGCCACGCGCGCCGATCCTCGAAATCACCGACGAGCAGTGGCACACCGGTCTCGACGTCTATCTGATGAACGTCATCCGGCCGGTGCGCATCGTGGCGCCGCAGATGGTCAAGCAGAGGGCCGGCGCCATCATCAACATCTCGACCGCCTGGGTGGTCGAGCCGAGCCCGATGTTCCCGACCTCGGCCGTATTCCGCGCCGGCCTTGCCGCCTACACCAAGATCTTCGCCAACACCTACGCCGCCGACAATGTGCGCATGAACAATGTGCTGCCCGGCTGGATCGACAGCCTGCCGGCCACCGAGGAGCGCCGCGACAGCGTGCCCATGCAGCGCTACGGCACCTCGGAGGAAATTGCCGCGACCATCGCCTTCCTCGCTTCCGAAGGTGCGGGCTACATCACCGGCCAGAACATCCGCGTCGACGGCGGCATCATCGGCGCGATCTGACCGCGCCGGTCGCCTCGCGTGAGCCGGCGCGTCACTCCTTCACCGCGCCGGTCATCGACGAGACATAGTGCTCGACGAAGAACGAATAGAGCACGACCACCGGCAGCGAGCCGATCAGCGCTCCCGCCATCAGCGCCCCCCATTCGTAGACGTCGGAGCGCACCAGCTCGGTCAACACACCCACCGGCACGGTCTTGTTTTCCGAGGACTGGATGAACGTCAGCGCATAGATGAACTCGTTCCATGACAGGGTGAAGGCGAATATGCCCGCCGAGATCAGGCCGGGCACCGACAGCGGCAGCACGATCTTGGTGAGAATCTGCCACCGGCTCGCCCCGTCTATCAGCGCGCATTCTTCCAGTTCGAACGGGATGGAGCGGAAGTAACCCATCAACAGCCACGTGCAGAACGGCACCAGGAAGGTTGGATAGGTAAGGATGAGCGCGAAGGGCGTGTCGTAGAGCCCGAGGTTGAACACCATTACCGACAGCGGAATGAACAGGATCGAGGGCGGCACCAGATAGGCGAGGAAGATGCCGAGGCCGACCTGCCGCGCCCCGGAAAACCGCAGCCGCTCGATCGCATAGGCGGCGAACACCGACGCCAGCAGCGACAGGAAAGTAGCGGCGGTCGAGATGATGATCGTGTTGAGCAGCCAGCCCGGATAGGAGGTCTCGAACAGGAGATAGCGGATATGCTCCAATGTCGGATGCACCACCCAGAACGGATTGAACTGCGCATAGTCGGTCATCTCGAGATTGGGCTTAACCGCCGTGATCGTCATCCAATAAAACGGAAACAACAGCACGAAGACGAACACCAGCAGCGGCAGATAGACCGTCACCACGCGGCGCGGCAGGCTCTGCAGGTAGCCCATGCCGCCTTCGTCGATATCCCCACGTTTCGCCTTCCTTGTCGCGGCCGTCTTGACCATGTCAGTCTCCGCCGCCTTGTTGCCATTTGCGGCGTTGCAGGCCGAAATAGCTGAACAGGATCGCCGCCAGCAGGAACGGGATCATGGCCACCGCGATGGCCGCGCCCTCGCCAAGCTGGCCGCCGGAAATGCCGCGCTGGAAAGACAATGTCGCCATCAGATGCGTGGCATTCACCGGTCCGCCCCGGGTCAGCACGTAAATCAGCTGGAAATCGGTGAAAGTGAACAGCACCGAGAAGGTCATGGTGATGGCGATGATCGGCGTCAGCAGCGGCAGAGTCACATAACGAAACAACTGCCAGCGACTGGCGCCGTCGAGCGTGGCCGCCTCGTAGAGCGACTGCGGAATGGTCTGCAGGCCGGCGAGCAGCGTGATGGCGACGAAAGGAATGCCGCGCCAGACGTTGGCGGCGATAACCGAAGCGCGCGCATTCTCCGGATCGCCGAGGAAATTGATGCGGTGGTCGATCAGGCCCATTTGCTGCAGCGCCCAGGACAGGATGGAGAACTGCGAATCGTAGATCCACCAGAAGGCGATGGCTGACAGTACAGTGGGCACCACCCAGGGCAGCAGGACTATCGCGCGGAAGAACGATTTGAACGGCAGGTTTTCATTGAGGATGAGCGCCAGCCACAGGCCGAGCACGAACTTCAGGATCGAGGCGCTGACCGTGTAGAGCAGCGTGTTGAAGACGGAGAGCCAGAAGACGTTGTCATTCCAAAGGTACTGATAATTCTCGACGCCGATGAAGATGCCGGGGCGGCCGATCCGGGCATCGGTGAAACCGAGCCAGACGCCCAGCCCGAGCGGATAGGTCAGGAAGACCAGCAGCAGCGCCGCCGCCGGCAGCATGAAGCCGAAGCCCAGCGCGTTGCGGCTTTCGGAGATCCGCGAAAGCATCGACGGACGCGGCTGGGCGGCAACGGACGGCACGGCCATGGAGGGCTCCTCATCGGGGAATCAGGTCACGGCGTCAACGGCCGCCATGGGATTGTGCGACGGGCCGGGCAGCGCACTAGACGCTGCCCGGCGGTGCCGTGATCAAACGCGGTAGTAGCGGTTGGCGCGCTTCTCCGCCTCCTCCATCGCCTCCTGCGGCGTCGCCTGGCCGGTCACCGCCTTGGCGAACATGTCGACCAGGACATAGTCGGCCATGGTCGCCGCCGAGGCATAGCCGAGCGGCCCGGCATAGCCGTTGGGGCGCAGCGTCGCCGAGGCCTTGGCATAGGCGGCATTGTTCGGGTCGGCCGTCCACACTGGATTGTTGTCGAAGGCCTTCAGCGTCTGGCAGCAATAGCCCGCCGAGGAGGTGATCCAGTCGGTCATCTGCGGATCCTCGAACATGAACTGCAGATAGGCCTTGGCCGCATTGGGGTAGGGCGTGTAGTTGAAGATGACGGCGGTGGTCACCTGGAACAGTTCGACCGATTTCCCGACGGGACCGATCGGCAGGTTGGTGGTGCGGATGTCCTTGGCGATCTCAGCCAGCTTCGGATCGTTGTCCTTGTTGATCTTGGCCGTATTGTAGGCGGAAATGCCGTTGGCGATGACGCCGAGTTCGCCGGCCAGGAAGGCGCGGTTGTTATTGACGTCGAGCCAGCTTTCGGTCCCGGGAATGAAGGTCTTGTAGAGTTCCTGCGCGTATCCGATCGCCTTTAGCGTCTCGGGGCTGTTGATCGCCACCTTGCCGCTCTCGTCGACCATCTGGCCGCCATGGCTCCACAGCAGCCAGTGCGCGTAATTGTTGCCGTCGCCGACGCCGTGGCCGTGCGTGAAGCCGGCCGGATGTCCCTTCGCCTGCAACGCCTTGCAAAGCTCGAGGAAGCCTGCCGTGTCCTTCGGAAATTCGGAGAAGCCGGCCTCCTTCACCCAGCTTTCGCGATAGACGATGGCATTGCCGATCGTGGCCAGCGGCAGGCCGACGAACTTGCCGTCCCGCGTCGCATATTGCTTTGGTCCGTCGTGCCAGCCGCCATATTTCGAGCCCAGATACTCGCCGAGCTCGGTCACGTCGTGCAGCTTGTCGGGATATTGATGCGGGTCGTCGAACCAGACGAACATGAGGTCCGGGCCGGAACCGACATTGGCGGCGACCGCTGCCTTGGGGCGAATGTCCTCCCAGCTTTCCTTGTCGACACGAACCTCGACACCTGTCGCCTCGGTGAAGCGCTTGGTGTTGGCCAGCCATTGATCCTCATCGCCCTTGACGAAGGGCGACCAGCGCAGCAGCCGCAGCTTTGCGCCTTCCTCGGGCTTGTATTTCAAGCCCTCCTGGGCAAAAGCCGGCGAGCCGACGAACCGGCTTCCCAGAGCTCCCGCCGCGGCACCTGCGGTCGTGCGGATTACATCGCGTCTCGTGAATTTCATGGTCGTCTCCTCCGGTTTATCTTCCTTGCTATGCGGTCCTTACCATCCGTTACGCGTTTCAAATCGTGTTCCGGTCTTGCCGTCAAAGAGATGAATCAGGCCAGGCGCGGCAGAGAGCCGTATGGATTCGCCCGGTGTGAAGGCATGGCGTTCGCGGAAATTGGCGACGATCTCGTCGCCGCCGGCGGTGCGGCCGATGATCTGCACTTCCGACCCGGTCGGCTCGACCACCGCGACGGTGACTGGAAAGCCTTGGTCTGACGATAGCCGCAAATGCTCGGGCCGTATTCCCAGCACCACCGGATGACCGTTGCCAACGGCCGGCGCGCCGGCCAGCGGCACGGAAATTCCCCCGGCGCCGCGAAAGGACGGAGATCCGTCGGTGACGATCTCGCCCTTGATCAGGTTCATGGCGGGCGAGCCGATGAAACTGGCGACGAAGAGATTGTTTGGCCTGTCGTAGAGCTCCAGCGGCGGTCCGATCTGTTCGACGATGCCGTCATGCATGACCACGATCTTGTCGGCCATGGTCATGGCCTCGATCTGGTCGTGGGTGACATAGACTGTGGTCGTCTTGAGCCGCTGGTGCAGTTCCTTGATCTCGGCGCGCATCTGCACCCTGAGCTTGGCGTCGAGATTGGAGAGCGGTTCGTCGAACAGGAAAACCTGTGGATCGCGCACTATCGCCCGGCCCATGGCGACGCGCTGGCGCTGGCCGCCGGAAAGCTGGCGCGGATATCGCGTCAGCAATGGCACCAGCCCGAGGATTTCGGCGGCGCGCTGAATGCTGGTAGCGCA
Organism: Mesorhizobium sp. M0802; assembly: GCF_040320115.1. Lineage (NCBI taxonomy): Bacteria > Pseudomonadati > Pseudomonadota > Alphaproteobacteria > Hyphomicrobiales > Phyllobacteriaceae > Mesorhizobium > Mesorhizobium sp. M0802. The sequence continues at coordinate 44,410 of NZ_JAMYOY010000026.1, read as the reverse complement.
ATCGGCCTTCGAAACACCTTTGAGCATGAGCGAGAACGCCATGTTCTCGGCGACCGTCATGTGCGGGTAGAGCGCGTAGTTCTGGAACACCATGGCAACGTCGCGCTCTTTCGGCGCAACGTTGTTGACGACCCGATCCCCGATCGCGATCTCGCCCCGAGAAATTTTTTCCAGGCCGGCGATCATCCTGAGAAGGGTCGATTTTCCGCAACCCGACGGGCCGACCAGCGTGACGAACTCGCCGTCATCGATATCCACACTGACGCCGTGCAGGACCTCGACGGTCCCGAACGATTTGTAAACGTCGCCGATCGCGACAGACGCCATCGATCTCCTCCCGAATGCTTCTTGCGACGCCCCGAAGGAAACCGCTCCTCTCCCGCCTCGCGACCGTCTCCCATTCCCCCAACAGGTCGCGCGACAAGCAGACGGTAGCGCTACCAAGCCTGCCTGTAAAGCGGCCATGCGGCCGGTGCTCTTGTCGTTCGGAACACTCGGCGCTATGACCGGCACACCGGCAAACTACCCCCCATTCACAAAAGCCAGCACCAGCTTCTGCAGGTTTCCGCCGGGGCCGAATTCGACTCGGTCGAAGTCGCGGCTCGCCTGCCGCTGTGCCAGCGAGATCTGGGCGAGTTGCCTCGTCAGCTCGGTTCTGATCTTGCTGCAGCCGGGGTCATCAGTAACGGTCAGGCCGACGCTCACCGCCTCGATCTTGCGCACCATCTCGGCGATGGCTGCGCCATGCACTCTCTCGTGGGCGGCGAGCCCGGCGATGAACACCGTCCAGTTCTTCTGGACGGAAGCCGGCAACGGTTCGGCCGGCTTCGGCAAGGTGTAGGTGATGATCAGTTTCGGGCGCGCCGACACCAGCTCGCAGGCGTCGCCTTTCGGCCTGTAGTCCCTGGTCCAGGTCAGCTTGAAATTGGTGTGTGCGATGACCCGGCCCTTGCCGAGCAGGGGACCGGCTTCACCGATCGCCGCATAGAGTTCCGGGCCGGTCCGCCCTACGATGGCGTAGGTCTCGACCTTTTCGACCGGCTTCCAGTCGGCGCGTGCCGGCGACGCCAGCAGGGAGGCCGCGAACAGGAGAAAGAACATGGCTGGTTTCATGGAAACGTCAGAGACACTGGGCTGAGGCAAAGATCAACCCGGCGCGTTGCACTCAGGTCCCACGGCAGGCGGCGTCATAGTCGGCCAGCACCTGATCGACAGCTTCGAGAAGGATAGCCTCGGGATTGCCCGCCGGCCCGAGTTCGGCCGGCAGCGCCGGCAGGAATTGCCGCATCAGCGTTTCGGGAATGGCAACGTCGTCCAGCGCCTTGCGCAGGCGGTCGACCGCCGCGACAGCGGTGGGGTTGCTCCAATAATAGCGGATGCGGTCGCTGTAGCTGTAATGCCGCTGCACATAGAGCTCTGCTTCGTTGCCATGATAGTGGCTGTGCCAATGGCCGGGTGCTGCCAGCATCGCGCTTTCCATGGTCCGGGCGAGCGACCGGTCGCCATAATCCGTGATCATTTCGGATGCTATCAGGTCGAGCCCGTAAAGCGCCTCGCGCAAGGCGAAGGTCAGGCCGGGGCCGACCTTGAGGATGGGAAAGCCGTTTGCGACCAGCTCGGTCAAAGCCGCACGGCTCTGGTAGTCGGTCGAATGCGCCTCGTAGACGAGCGACGGCTGCTCATCGAGCAAGACGGTCAGGCCCTTGGATTTCTCGGGCGCGTAGGCGACGACGTTCTGGCTGCCGAATTCCACGCCCGGCTGCACCACCACGGCCATGACGCGGCCGAAGGCCTCCGTCAGCCCCTCACGGGCAAAGATCTCCCGGTGAACCTCGATCGTGCGCCGCGCCGCCGCCGCCTCGGTCGGCTTCAACTCGCTGATCGCATGGTCGACGCCGCCGGGGGCGGGGACTTCGGTGCCGATGATGTAGACCGGCAAGGTGCTGCCTGCGGCGTGCGCGGCCGTTTCGGCCGCCTTTGCCAGCCGCGCCGCCCGGGTGGCGATGGTCTCGTCGTCAAGCGCCGCCGGCTCGCCGCCGCAGCCCATCGATGCGTCGAGATGAATCTTGGTGAAGCCGGCCGCGATATAGGCGCCGACCATGGCCTCGGCCTTGTCCATCGCCTGCGCCGCCGGCTCTGCGCGCCACGGGTTCGGTCCCAGATGGTCGCCGCCGAAGATGATGCGCGAGGCTTCCAGCCCCTCGCGACAGGCGATCTCCAGCACGAAGGCGACGAACAGCGCCGGGGTCATTCCGGTATAGCCGCCGAACTGGTTGACCTGATTGCAGGTTGCCTCGATCAGCAGGCTTTTCTCCCTGTCGGCAACGGCGCGCCGTATTGCTGTCTGGATCACCAGCGGATGAGCCGAGCAGATCGAGGTGATGCCGTAGGGCGAGCCGTTTTTGCGCGCGCTGGCGAGGCCTGCAAGCGGGTTGGCACTCATGTCCGTCTCGCTGTTCCCTTGATGAATTGGTCAAGCGCATCGAAGCCGGCGGTGCCCTCCATCGGGCCGCGCCGGGTGACGTTGCGGGCGCCGGCGGCATTGGCATAAAGCAGCGCCTTGCCGGGCTCCATCCCCTGGCGCCGGCAGGTCAGGTAAGTGGCGCCGAAACAATCGCCGGCGCCCGTCGGGTCGACTTCCTCGACCTGAAAACCGGCGCAGTCGATCCTGGCGCCGTCGGCGCCGAACCAGGAAGAGCCGTCAGCACCGCGCTTCAGCACGATCTCGCCGACGCCCCTGGCAAACAGCGCCGCCACCGCCCGGTGCTCGTCATCGACGCCGGCCGCAGCCAGCAATTCGTCGCCGGACGGCAGCAGCAGGTCGGCATCGTCGATGAGTGCGGAAAACAGCGCACCGTCGGCGCCGATCAGCTCCTTGCGCACATTCGGGTCGAACGAGGTCGAGCCGCCGCGGGCACGCACCGCCCTCACTGCGTAGGTCACAATCTCCTTCAGCCCTGTCACCGACAGCGTCGATCCCATGATATGCAGATGGCCGGCCCTGTCCGCCAGCAGGCGCGCAGCAGTGGTCAGGTGAATCTGCCCGGCGGCGGATTCGGCGATGTTGTAGACGAAGTCCCTGATGCCATCGGGCCGGTAGCGCACGAAGGCGCATCCCGTCGGGAAGCGGTCGCTGATATCGACGGCGGAGACGTCGACGCCGTCGCGCTCCAGCCGGTTCAGGTTGAGCGTGCCGAAATCGTCGCGACCGACGCAGCCGATGATGCCGGCGCCGCCTCCCAGCCGGGCGACCTGATCGATGAAGATCGCCGGCGCACCGCTGGGGAATGGCCCGACAAGCGATTGCGGCTCGAGGAAGCCGAAACCCCGTTCCGTCGCCATGATCTCGACCAGGATTTCGCCGGCGACAATCGTTGGCCCCACGGCCTCGGCGGCGATCTCGCTTCGGCGCGAAAGGCTCATGCTTGCGATTCCTCTCACACGCAAACTGATTGCTTGCCCGCGCAGTTGTTCGGCACAAATGTTTATCGGGTAAATCGCACATACAGCGAAGTCAATAAAACCCTACATGCGTATAGTTTATCTGTTTCCGCGCGTACATATTGCAGGATTCGGGTGGCCGGTATCGTGGCACCGTGCAAATCAGGCGTCGACCGCAGCGAAAGGACAGCCATGCTCACGCTTCATGATTATTTGCCGTCGCAAAACGGTTGGAAGGCGAGGGTCGTGCTCGGCCTGCTTAACATTCCCTATGAAAGCCGCCTGGTGTCGATTTTCGAGGGCGAGAGCCACACCGACGCCTTCCTGAAGCTCAACCCGGCCGGCGCCGTTCCTGTGCTCGAACTCGAGGATGGCCGTGCGATCGCCGAATCGAATGCGATCCTCATTTATCTCGCCGAAGGCACGCCCTTGCTGCCGGCGGATCGCTATGTCAGCGCGAAAGTTATGCAATGGCTGTTCTTCGAACAGTACCATGTCGAGCCGGTCATCGGCTCCCTGCGCTTCTGGACGCTGGCCGGAAGGCTGGAGCGCAACCAGGCGACGCTTCCGGCCAAGCGCGAAGCCGGCGCCCGCACGCTGGCAGCGCTGGAGCGCAGCCTGAACGACACCCCGTTCCTTGTCGGCGACATGCTCACCATCGCCGACATTGCTGTCTATGCCTACGGCCACCGTGCCGAAGATTGCGGCTTTGCGCTGGCGGCTTATCCGGCGGTTCGTGCCTGGACGGGCCGGGTACGCGACGCCATCGGTCCCGGCTATCCCGTGCATCTCTACAGCATCGATCGGCATTCGGCTGCTTGAAGGCAAAAGGCGCGTTCACCTTGCTTAGTCGAAAAGAAGACCCAGATTCTGCTTTGTCGGCGGCTTTCGCTCGCAATCCGTTGACTGGATGGCCGGATCCCCGCGTCAACTCGACGACCTGCCGGCACTTAGCATGGAGGTGACCATGACACGCGACGATATCATTTCGGTGTTGGGGCCGGTAGACGAGGCGGTCATAGCCGACATCGCGCTGACCGGCGCCACCCTTCAAGAACTGCGCGAGGCGTTCGCCTGGCTCGGTGCCGACGAGGCGCTGGTCAACGAGGGCCGCCCCTTGCCGGGAACGAAGGTGGCGCGGCTGATCGAAATTCTCGATATGCCGGACGACGAGGACGGTCCACAGGCGGTGGCGGCGCAGGGGTTAGGGCAGTAGGGCCCTGACTACTGCGGTTTTCCCATTCACTTCACGCCCTCGACAGCAGCCGGCGCATGATCAGCGAGGCATGGCCGGCGACGCCGTGCGCGGCCGGGCGGTGTTCGACCACCTCGAAACCGTGCTTGCGATAGAAGGCGATCGCCTGGTCGTTGCCCTCGATCACTTCCAGCGCAATGCTGGGGATGCCGGCATGCGCGACAAGCACCGCGTGCAGCAGGTCGGTGGCGAGCCCGCTGCCGAACTCTGACTTGTCGATGTGCAGCCGGTCGAGCAGGACATCGCCACGATCGTCCATCGCCGCCATCGCGTAGCCGGCGATCGAACCGTCCGGCCGTTCGGCCACGAACGACATCTTGTTGTCGTCCAGAAGTTCGGCTGCCAGCCGCTCGGGCGCATGCTTGTCGTCCGAGAGCCGCGCGGTATTTTCAGGTCCCAGGATCGACGAATAGGTGCGCCGCCAAGACTCTCCCAGCAGCCGCGATACCGACGCTACATCGTTCTCTGTCATCGCCCTGATCTGAACCATGGCCGATCCCTCACCGCCTCACCCGCGACTTCAGCCAACGATCGAAGGCCACGGCCAGAATCAGGATCAGGCCGATGACGATGCTTTGTGTGTAGGAAGAGACATTGTTGAACTGTAGCCCGTTCTGCAGCACGCCGATGAGTGCTGCGCCCACCACCGTGCCGCCGACCGAGCCGATGCCGCCGAATAGCGAGGTGCCGCCGATGACCACGGCCGAAATCACCGTAAGCTCGTAGCCGATGCCGGCCACGGCTTCGGAGGAGTTGAGCCGTGCTGACAAAACGAAGGCGGCCAGCCCGGCGAAGAAGCCGACGATGACATAGACCGAGATCAGAATGCGGTCGACGCGCAGGCCCGACAGGCGTGCGGCCTCGGCATTGCCGCCGACGGCATAGACGGCGCGGCCATAGCGCGTATAGCGCAGCACGATGTGGCACAGGATGGCCGCCGCCGCGAAGATGATCGCCGGCACCGGCACCGGTCCGATGAGCCCGGTGCCGAACCAGCGCATCGAGGCGTCGAAACCGGAGATCGGTCCGCCATTGGAGATGGTCAGCGTCAGGCCGCGAAACACGGTGAGCCCACCCAGCGTGACGACGAAGGGCGGTACTTTCAGCCGGGTGATGGCAAAGCCCTGGACGCCGCCGGCCAGCGCCCCGACGATGACGGCGGCAAGCAAGGCGGCGAACCAGCCATAGCCTTGCGTGCCCGTGGTCGACAGCGACAGCGTGTTGGCGGTGCCGCCCTTGGCCACCACCGCGGCCACCATGCCGCAGAAGGCGAGCAGCGAGCCGACCGACAGGTCGATGCCGGCAGTGAGGATGACGAAAGTCATGCCAAGCGCGATCAGTCCGGTGATCGAGATCTGCCTCAAAATGTTGAACAGGTTGATTGGATCGATGAAGCTCGGCTTCAGCACGGTGAAGATGACGATCAACACCGCCAGGAACATCAGCGGCCCAAAACTCATCAGAAGCCGCGCGATGTTGATGCCGCTGCGCTGGGTCTGTTCGGTGGTGCTGGTCATTGCGTTGTGTCCTGCTTGCGGTCGAGCGCCATCAGTTCCATCAGTTTTTCCTCGGTCGCTTCGATGCCCGGCATTTCGCCGGTGATACGGCCGCGCCGCATCGTAACGATGCGATCCGACACTGCCAGCACCTCCGGCAGCTCCGACGAGATCATCATGATGGCGATGCCGCGTGCGGCAAGCTGCACCAGGATCTGGTGCACTTCGGCCTTGGCGCCGACATCGACGCCGCGCGTCGGCTCGTCGACGATCAGTACTTTCGGGTCGCGCGCCAGCCAGCGGGCCAGGATCACCTTTTGCTGGTTGCCGCCGGACAGCCCCTCGATCGCCTGCTCGGGCGAAGCCATGCGGATCGACAGTGCCTTGCGATAGCCGGCCAGCGCCTCGCGCTCGCGCCGTTCGGCCATGAAGCCGGCGCCATTGCTGTAGCGGCCGAGCGAGGCGATGGAGAAATTGTTGAGAATGCCAAGTGCTGCAAAAATCGCCTGGTGCTTGCGGTCTTCCGGCACCAGCCCGATGCCGAGTTTGATGGCGTCGGCGGGGGAGGCCGGGGCGATCGGCTTGCCGTCCAGCGTGATGTTACCCGCCGCGATGCGGTCGGCGCCGAAAATGGCGCGGGCAAGCTCGGTGCGGCCGGAACCGACGAGACCGGCAACGCCGAGGATTTCGCCGGCCTTCACATCGAGGTCGACGCCTTCGAGCACGATGGCGTGCGGCGCCAGCGGATCGCGCACCGTTCGCAAGCCTCGCACCGAGAGCCGGACCTCGCCGGCGACATCGCGCTGCGTCGGCCGCGCGTAGAGCTCGGAGGCGGCGCGGCCGACCATCTTCTCGATGATCTTCGGGATCTGGATCGGCTGGCCGTCACGGTCGAGATGACCGGCCAGCCTGCCGTCCCGCAGCACGGTCATGCGGTCGCAAATGGCGGACGCTTCCTCCAGCCGGTGGGTGACGAACATGATGGCGACACCGTCCTTGCGCAGCCTGTCCATGATCGACATCAGTTTCTGCACCTCGGTCTCGGTCAGCGCCGAGGTCGGCTCGTCCATGATGATCAGGCGGCTTTCCAGCGACAGAGCGCGGGCGATTTCGACCAGCTGCTGTTCGGCTACCGACAGCGAGGACACCGGCGTCGCCGGATCGATGTCGAGACCGACGCGGGCGATGATCGCGCGCGACGCGTCCTCCATCCTGCGCCAGCTGACCAGCCCGAGCGGCCCGAGCGGCGCGCGGCCGATGAAAATGTTTTCCGCAACCGTCAGCGTCGGGATCAGGCTCAGTTCCTGATAGATGGTGACGATCCCATGCCGCTTCGCATCCTGCGGACTGGACGGCGCGTAGTCGGCGCCGTCGAAGACGATGCGGCCGCTCGACGGCGGCATCACGCCGGACAGGATTTTCAACAGCGTCGACTTGCCGGCGCCGTTCTCGCCGAGCAGGCCAAGGATCTCACTGGGCCGCACCTCGAGCGAAACGTCGCTGAGCGCGGTGACGCCGGAAAAATGCTTGGTCACGCCTTCGACGGAAAGGAGCGGGGGCGATGATGCGGCGGGTTCAACGGCGGACAAGCATTGCTCCCGGATTGCGATAGGCAGGGGGACAGCGCCCCCCTCTGTCCTGCCGGACATCTCCCCCACACGGGGGGAGATCAGCAGCCGGCAGCACTTTTTCTACAACGTTGGCGATTGGCGAAAACAGACGTGACGGCCAATCTCCCCCCAAGTGGGGGAGATGTCCGGCAGGACAGAGGGGGGCGCGACAGAGCGCGACCTCCACCCGTCATGGGCCTTACTCTCACTTCGTCTCGTTCAACCTCTCCGCCTTGTCGAGATTATCCTTGCCGATGACGATCGGCGTCAACAGCACCAGCTTCTCCTTCGGCTCGGTCTTGTCCCTGGCAAAGGCGACCGCGATCTGCACCGCCCTGCGCGACTGTTCGCCGGGGAACTGCTCGACCGTGCCGGCGAGCTTGCCGTCGCGCACGGCGACCAGCGCTTCCGGCAGCGCGTCGAAGCCGTAGATCTTGACGTCGGTGAAGTTGCGCGCGGCACAGGCTTCGAGCGCGCCGAGCGCCATGTCGTCATTGGCGCAGATGATGGCGTCCGGCTTGCCGTTGGCGGCAAGCCCGGCCTCGGTCACCGACAGCGCTTCGGCGCGGGCGAAATTAGCGGTCTGCTCGAAGATGATCTGGTACTTGTCCTTGAGCGGATCGAGCACATTGTGGACGCCTTTGTTGCGGTCGATCGCGGGCCCGGCACCCGGCTGGCCCTGCAAATGGAACAGCTTGGCGCCGTTGGGGAACGCCGCCACCATGGCCTGCGCCTCGGCCTCGCCGCCCTTGACATTGTCGGCGCCGACATGGGCCAGAATGCCCTCGACGCCGTCAACGCGGCGGTCGATAGTGACCACGGGAACCCCGGCCTTGACCGCTTCCTCGATCGCCGGCGCCAGCGCGTTGACGTCAAGCGGCGAAATCACGATGGCGTTGACCTTCTGCACAAGTGCGGCCTCGATGTCGGCGGTCTGCTTCGGCGCCGAGTTCTGGCCGTCGCTCTCGGTCAGATTGACGCCTTGCGCCTGCGCCTCCGCCTTGATCTCGTTCAGCATGTGCACAAAGAACGGAAAGCCGAGATTGGGCACCGAGCCCAATATGGTCAATTTGTCGGCGGCAAAGGCCATGGGCGCGGCCAGCCCCATGGCGCCGGTCGCCACGGTCGACAACAGGAATTCGCGTCTGTTCATCAGATATCCTCCACATGAACGCAGGAGCCCGAAACCGGGAGCGGCTCGGGACGGTCCTTGCGTCAATTCAAAAATGGAGTGTCCTGTGAACGCCCCGAGGGGACGCGAGGCGCTCCAGCCGGTCCGCCGCAACGTTCTCCTCCGCACGGCGCCGACCCGAGGATGCTAGCCAAGGAAAATCGATTACGCAAGGTGAGGCGAGGGGCTGAAACTGCTAATCTCCCCCCTTGTGGGGGAGATGTCCGGCAGGACAGAGGGGGGCGCTGTCCCGCCGACATTGGCCAATTTCACTTACATCTTTGAGCTAACCTCTACGCAGAATACTTGATGCGGGCGATCCTTCGCGCCCCCCTCTGCCTTGCCAGGCATCTCCCCCACGAGGGGGGAGATTGGCAGCTTAGACGCCTCTACCTGTCGATCGTCGTCATCACCCGCTCATTGTAGCGCGGCCCTGAGACCTTGCCCGGCGCAAGGGCTGCATCGAGCGCAGCTATCTCGGCCGCGTCGAGCGTGATCGCGGCCGCAGCAACATTTTCTTCGAGATACTTGCGCCGCTTTGTCCCCGGGATCGGCACGATGTCAATGCCGAAACCGTCGCCCTTGCCGAGCACCCAGGCCAGCGCGATCTGTGCGGGCTTTGCCCCTTTGGCCGCGGCCACCTCCTGCACCGCAGCCGCAGCCGCGACATTAGCGTCGTAGTTGGCGCCCTGGTAGCGGGGGTCGCCGCGGCGGAAATCGCCTTCCGGATAATCCTCGGCGCGCTTGACGTCGCCGGCGAGGAAACCGCGGCCGAGCGGCGCGAACGGCACCAGGCCGATGCCGAGCCTTTTGAGCAGCGGGATGATCTCCGGCTCCAGATTGCGCTCCCAAAGCGAATACTCGCTCTGCAGCGCCGAGACAGGGTGCACGGCATGCGCACGGCCGATATTCGCCGCGCCCGCTTCCGACAGGCCGAAGAAGCGCACCTTGCCCTCGGCAACCAGCCGGCCGACCGTGCCGGCGACGTCTTCCATCGGCACCGCCGGATCGACGCGATGCTGGTAGTAAAGGTCGATATGGTCGGTGCCGAGCCGCTTCAGCGAGCCCTCCAGCGCCTCGCGGATATGGTCGGGCCGGCTGTCACGCTCCGTGCCGACCTGTCTGCCGTTTTCGATGCGGAAGCCGAATTTGGTGGCAAGGGTCACCTCATCGCGCCGGCCCTTCAGCGCCCGCCCGAGCAGTTCTTCATTGGCATAGGCGCCGTAGACTTCCGCCGTGTCGAGGAAGGTACAGCCGAGTTCGATGGCTCGGTGCAGGGTGGCGATCGATTCCGCCTCGTCGGCAGGGCCGTAGGACTGGCTCATGCCCATGCAGCCGAGGCCGATCACCGAGACCTGCAGCCCCTGGCTGCCGAGTTTGCGGGTGCTGAGGGTCATTGCCGTTCTCCTTGGGGCTGAGGAAAACTATAGCGGCCGCTCCTCCAGTTTCCATAGCTGTTCGGCGGAAGAACAGCGCTTCCCTTGACAAAACCCAGCCGCAAGCGCCTTTGCCGGCGGTCATTGGGGGCCATGGGATACCAATGAAGAAGATCTACGAGAAGCCGACGCTGAACCGGCGTCAGCAGCTCTCGCGCGTCACGGCGCTCATAATTCCTTCGGACCCCTAACCGAATATTGTCGTCGCCATTGCAAAGTCCGCTGCCGAGGCGCAGCGGTTTTTTGCTGCCGTCGGATCGTAGCGCTGCCAGAAGCAGGCGGTCAAAATTGACAGAGCGGCCGATCTCCAGCATCCTTATGCCGCCGCCATGTCTTGCGGTCTTGTGTATGAGTGAGCCATGGCCAGTTCCGTCACCAGCCAGAATTCCAAGCGCGCCGCGGTGCGCAAGGCGCTCGACCGCCACAAGGTCTACGTCACCGCGCAAAGCTTTTCCGGCGGCGTCTACTCGGCCCGCGTGCTGGTCGACGGCGAGGCCTACTGGGTCGACGAGTTCCGGCTGAGCCAGCTCCAGCAAGGGCTGTCCCCGGCCGAGCTAGACCTGACGCCCGCCTCAGACGATTGAGCGTGATCTCCACATTCTTCGCACCGCGCTGGGAAATTTGAAATGTTGGCGGGACAGCACTGTGCAGGAACGCGGCGCCGGGAAGGTTCGTCCGCCGCCGCCGCTCCCGCCTGACCCATGCCAACCCCGCCAACACTCAAGGCCTATCGCGCCAAGCGCGAATTTACGAAGACGCCGGAACCGGCGGGCGGGCTTATTTCAGGCGACGGCAACCGCTTCGTCGTCCACAAGCATCACGCCACCGCCGACCATTACGATTTGCGCCTGCAGGTCGGCGGCGTGCTGAAAAGCTGGGCGGTGCCGCGCGGCCCCTCGCTCAACCCTGCCGACAAAAGGCTGGCGGTCGAAACCGAGGACCATCCGCTCGAATATATTGACTTCGAGGGCGTCATTCCCGAAGGCGAATATGGCGGCGGGCCGATGATCGTCTGGGACACCGGCACCTGGGCGCCGATGGACGATGTCGACAAGAGCCTGCGCACCGGCGCCTTCAAGTTCCGGCTGGCCGGCGACAAGTTGAATGGCGGCTGGATGCTGACCCGTCTGAAGCCCAAGCCCGGCGAAGACAGCGAGAAGAAAAACTGGCTGCTGTTCAAGGAGCGCGACCTCGCCTCCGACACCAGCCTCGACATTCTGGAAGCGCGGCCGGAAAGCGTGAAGACCGGCAAGCGCATCGAGGAGCTGGTGGCGCCGCCGAAAAAGCCGGCGCGGCTGCCGCCAAAACCCGGCGCGCTGAAACCCGGTGCACTGCCCGGCGCGATCAGGGGCGATCCGCCGTCGCGCATCGAGCCGCAGCTCGCCACGCAGGTGCCGAAGCCACCGGGTGGGCCGGTGGAAGACACAGGTGAACTCTGGTTGCACGAAATAAAATTCGACGGCTACCGTACCATGGCGCATATCGCCGATGGCGAGGTCAGGCTGATCACCCGCGGCGGCATCGACTGGACGAAGCGTTACGGCGACCTGCCGCAAGCCTTTTCCCGGCTGCCCCTCAGCCAGGCGATCATCGACGGCGAGATCATGGTGCTGGACGAGAAGGGCATCTCGCGTTTCGCGCTGCTGCAGGATGCGCTGTCGGCGGGTGCGGGCAGCAAGCTCCATTTCTATGCCTTCGACCTGCTGCATCTCGACGGCTGGGACCTCCGCAAGGCGCCGCTCGCAAACCGCAAGGCCCTGCTCGCCGAACTGCTAGCCGGGCAGGGCGCTAACTCCGCCATCCAGCTGAGCGACCATGTCGAAGGCGACGGGCAGGGGCTTTACGATCAGGCCTCGATCCTTGGGCTGGAAGGCGTCGTCTCCAAGCGCGCCAACGCCATCTACCAGAGCGGCCGCACCAAGACCTGGACCAAGGTCAAGGCGCTGGAGACCGGCGATTTCATCATCGCCGGCTACACCGTTTCCGGCGCGGCCGAAGGACTGGCGGCACTCGGCATGGCTGAATTCGCGGATGGCGAACTGCACTATCGCGGCAAGGTTGGCACCGGCTTCGATGCCGCTACGGCGGGCGACTTGCTGACCCGGCTGCAGCCGCTGCGCGACGGTGCGACAGCACCCGAGGGTGTGCCGCGCGAGATCATGCGCGAGATGAAATGGGTGCGGCCGATGCTGTCGGCCCGCATCCACTACGCCAACCGCACGGCCGACAATTCGCTGCGCCACGGTGTGTTTCGCGGCCTCAGGGATGTCGGCCTGTCGACGCCGGTGTCGCCGAAGCGCAAGCGGCTGATCGCCGAAGCCGATCTCGCCACCATATGGGTGACCAATCCGGAGCGGCGGCTGTTCGGCAAGACCGGGCCGACCAAACTCGACATCGCCGTCTATTACGCGCTGGTCGGCGATTTCATGCTGCCGCACATTATGGGCCGCCCGGTGTCGCTGGTGCGCTGCCCGACGGGCCTGCCGAAGGACTGTTTCTTCCAGCGCCACGCCTTCACCGGCATGCCGCCCTCTGTGGTCACTTTTGACGCCACCAACTCCGAAGGTGAAACCAAATCCTATCTGTCGGTCGAGGGAGCAAAAGGCTATCTGGCACTGGCGCAGTTCGGCGTCGTTGAGTTCCACACCTGGGGCACGCATCGCTTGAGCCTCGACAAGCCCGACCAGATCGTTTTCGATCTCGATCCGGGTGAGGGCATCGCCTGGCGCGAGGTGGTCGAGGCCGCCGTCCACATCAAGGGCGAATTGGAGCGGTTCGGCCTGGTGCCGTTCGCCAAGACATCCGGCGGCAGCGGCATCCACATAACCGTGCCGGTGACGCAAAAGCAGAACTGGAAGAAGCTGCACCAGGCTACCAGCGCCATCTCCACGCATCTGGCGGCCACGGCGCCCGACACTTTCACCACCACAATGGGCAAGGAAAACCGGAAGCGCCGCATCTTCATCGACTACCACCGCAACGCGCGCGGCCACACCTCCGCGGCGCCTTATTCGCTGCGCGCCCGCACCAACCTGCCGGCGTCGACGCCGGTGAGCTGGAGCGACCTTGAGACGATCGATGCGCCGCAGGATCTGAACTATTCCTCGCTGCCGGGGTTGTTGGCGACCTCGGGCGACCCCTGGGCGGACATGGAGGATTTCGCGAGGGATTTGCCGGTGTTTTCGGGGAAGTAGATCGGGAGGTGTTGGCGATCCGGCACACCCCCCTCTGTCCTGCCGGACATCTCCCCCGCAAGGGGGGAGATCGGCAACTTTGCCGACGGCAGTTTTCCTGCAACGTCGGCGATTGGCGAAGGCGATGCCGACATCCAATCTCCCCCCTTGCGGGGGAGATGGCCGGCAGGCCAGAGGGGGGTGCTGTCCCACGGGCATAGCCTGTTTCCTCCAAGTCCATCGACGCTTCGGACAATTTGAATTATTCTCGGCCTTGGACCTTCATGGCGACTGGAAGATTTCGCTAGGGATTTGCCTGTATCGTGCCAGATCGGTGTAGGATTTCCGCAGCACCATTCGTCCTTTGGACGAAGCGCTGCAGTAAGCATGATCCCGAAACGTGGGAACCGGTTTTCGGAGAAGATCATGCTCAGTCTGAAATGTCAGTGCGTGGCCGCGTAGGAGAGTATCATGGCGCCCAGGGCAAGTTGGAAAGGTTACCTCAAGCTCAGCCTCGTCAGCTGTCCGGTCCGGCTCTATCCGGCAACGACGACCAGCGAGCGCATATCGTTCAACCAATTGCACAAGAAGACCCACAACCGCATCAACATGAAGCCGGTCGACCCTGAACTCGGCCTCGTCGAGCGCGCGGACTTGGTCAAGGGTTACGAATACGAGGACAAGCAGTACATCATCATCGATGAGGCCGACCTCGAAGCAGTGCGCATCGAATCCAATCACACGATGAACATCGAGGCCTTCGTCGACGAAGACGAGGTCGACGTCATTTATCAGGATGCGCCGTACTACATGGCGCCGGATGGCGCCATGGCGGAGGAAACCTTCGCCGTGCTGCGCGAGGCCATGCGCAAATCCGGCAAGCTGGCCATTGCCCGCCTTGTCCTGTCCAGCCGCGAGCGCGTGGTGACGATCGGCGCGCGCGAGAACGGCATGTTCGTGTGTACGTTGAGGAACCCGAACGAAGTGCGCGGCACGGCTGAATATTTCGGCAACATCCCGGCTGGCAAGCCGGATCCCGAAATGCTGCAATTGGCCGAAGCGCTGATCAAGCAGAAGGAAACCACCTTCGATCCGAAGAATTATGAGGACCGCTACGAGATCGCGCTGATGACGATGATCCGCGAGAAACTGAAGGGCCATAAGCCGATCATTGCGGCGGCGCCCGAGCGTGGCAATGTCATCAACCTCATGGACGCGTTGAAGGCGAGCCTGTCGCAATCAGCCAAGCCGCCGGCCAAGTCGAAGAGCAAGGCCGACGACGCTGAAAAACCTGCCGCCAAGGGTAAGGCGGGTGCGGCCAAGGAAAACCCGTTGAAGGCCAATCTGCTCAAGGCCGTCGGCAAGAGCAAGGGGTGACGGCGCCGACCGGTATAATCCCGGGCGCCGTCTTCGGCGCCATCGGCGCGCTGGCGGCATTTCCGCTGCGGCTCGCGGCCCGTGAGGTGGAGCGTCAGCACGGCCAGTTGCGGCGCGGCGTCACCAGGCGCACCAGCCATGTTGTGTTCGGCCGAACGCTGATCGCCAAGGCCGGCACGGCGAAGGGCGGCGATGCCGAGATCGAGCGCCGGGTTGCAGCCGAGGGCTCCGCTGGCCGAACACTCCTTAGCGAAAATGGCTTCCTGCGCCTGCTTGGTCTGATGAAGGCGCCGGAGGCGTCTTCGCTGTCCAGGCAGTCTCTCGTCGACCAGTCCAGACTGTCCGGTGCCGACCTCGACCTGCTCAGCCTGTTTGACGCCTTCGAGCACGATTGTGAACCCTACTCGTTCCGCGATCTGATCCTTGCCCGCAAATATGCCGGGCTGGTCGCCGGCGGTGCATCCTGGGGCGCGATCGCGCGCTCCGTGCATCGCTCCGGTCCGGTCGCTTCGCTCACCGCCAAATCGCTCAATGTCGGCTCGCAGCATGGCCGGCCCGATCAGATCTATCTCGAGGATGGCCAGAGCGAACTCGACGGCCAGCTGCTGTTCGATCTCGGCAGCGCAAGCGCAGCCGGCGACGACACGCTGGAAGAATTGTTCGCCGAGGCTGAAAGCGCGGAAGAGGAGGGCCGGCACGACGATGCCGCGGCGCTCTACCAACGCTGCCTCAGCATCGATCCGAGCGACGCCATCGCCGCGTTCAACCGCGCCAATTGCTTGCGTGGCGCCGGTCGCGTGGCCGACGCGGCGCATGACTATGCAAGAGCGATCAAGCTCGATCCGGCGTTCGTCGAGGCCTGGTTCAACCTCGCCGGGCTGATGAGCGACGAAGGCAAGATCGCCTCGGCGCGCCGGCATCTGGTCAAGGCCATCGCGCTCGACAAGAGCTACGCCGATCCGGTGTTCAACCTTGCCCGGCTGGAGTTCGACGCCGGCAATCTGACCGAAGCCCGCCGCCACTGGGTGCGCTATCTCGAACTCGATGCTGACAGCGAATGGGCGCGCACTGCGCAAAAGGGGATACAGTTCGTCGATCTGCAGCTGGCGCGGACGGCGGGGTAGGGCGCAATGGCAGCGCTTGAGCGCCCCCCTCTGGCCTGCCGGCCATCTCCCCCTCAAGGGGGGAGATTGGATGTCGCCATCGCTTTCGCCAATCACTATCGTCGCGAGGTCCGTGAGGCGCTGAAACTGCCAATCTCCACCCTTGAGGGGGAGATGTCCGGCAGGACAGAGGGGGGCGCGAAGGAACTCGGCCTTTACTGGCAGCGCACCCCATGACCGCCTTCCTCTTCGACGGTAACGAAACCGCCCCAGTCACCATCGTGTTGGCCCACGGCGCCGGCGCGTCGATGGATTCCCCCTCGATGACCGACACCGCCAAGGCGCTCGCCACAGCCGGCTTCCAGGTTGCGCGCTTCGAATTCCACTATATGGCGGCGCGACGCTATGGCCAGCGCAAGCCGCCGCCGCGTGCCGAGACGGTCAACCCGGAATACATCAAGGCAATCGCCGACCTCAGGGCGAGGGGCGTCACCGGGAAGCTGATCATCGGCGGCAAGTCGATGGGCGGGCGCGTCGCCTCGATGGTTGCCGACGAGATGTTCGCCAAGGGCGAGATTTCGGGCCTCGTCTGCCTCGGCTATCCCTTTCATCCGCCGGCCAAGCCCGAGCAACTCAGGACAAAACATCTCGCCGACCTCAAGACGCCGACGCTGATCTTCCAGGGCACCCGCGACGAGTTCGGCACGAAAGAAGAGGTCGGGACCTACGGCCTTTCCAAAGCCATCGAGGTGATCTGGCTGGAGGATGGCGACCACGACCTGAAGCCGCGCAAGAGCGTGTCGGGGTTTTCGACGGCGGATCATCTGAAGACGCTGGCAGAGACGGCGAAGGCATGGGCGGCAGGCCTATCGGCTTCGTCATCCTAGGGCGGAGCAAGGAGCGAAGCGACGCGCGCAGACCCTAGCGAGGGGCGCCCTCGGCATCAGAAAATGAAAATCGCCACCTTCAATATCAACAACGTCAACAGCCGGCTGCAAAACCTGCTGGCGTGGCTGGCGGCAGCCAAGCCCGATGTCGTCTGCCTGCAGGAGCTGAAGGCGCGCGACATGCAGTTTCCGCGCACGGCACTGGCCTACGCCGGCTATGGCGCGGTGTGGAAGGGCGAGCCGACCTGGAACGGCGTTGCCATACTGGCGCGAGGAGCCGAGCCGGTGCTGACCCGTGACGAACTGCCCGGCGATACCGCCGACAAGCAGAGCCGCTACATCGAGGCGGCGGTGTCGGGCGTCGTCATCGCCTGTCTCTACGCGCCCAACGGTAACCCGCAGCCGGGGCCGAAATTCCAGTACAAGCTGGCCTGGCATGAAAGGCTGGAGGCGCATGCCGCAGAACTCTTCGACACCGGCCTGCCGGTGGCGCTGGTCGGCGACTACAACATCGTGCCCGAGCCGCGCGACATCTACGCCACCCGCTCCTATGACGACAACGCGCTGGTGCAGCCGGAAAGCCGGGCGTCGTTCCAGCGTCTGCTCGAGCAGGGCTGGACCGATGCGCTCCGCAAGAAGCATCCGAAGGAAACGCTCTACACATTCTGGGATTATCGCCGCAACCGCTGGCCGCGCGATGCCGGGCTGCGGCTCGACCACATCTTGCTGTCGAAGAAACTGGCGCGCCGCCTCACCGCTGCCGGCATCGACCGCGATGTCAGAGGTGAGGACGGCGCCAGCGACCACGCGCCGGTATGGGTCGAATTGAAGTGAATTTGGCTGCGTGATCGCGCCCACTTTCGTGGGCGCAGTTTTGCACTATTTGTTTCGCTGCGGCGGCCGCATGATGAGCAAGGTGCGGCACCGGAGGGGGAGTCCGATGGACAGGTTGGCCGAAAGGCTGTTTGCGCTTCCGCTGCTGGCGGCCGCTTTGGCTTGTCTGGTGCGGGCGTATCTGCTGCTCGGCGACAGAGATTTCAGCTGGAGCGGGATCGATCACATGCTGCACGGCCCAGCCACGCTGCGACCGGTGGTGTTCCTGACCGTCGGCGGGCTTTGCCTGCTTGGCGCCCTGTTGTTCTGGGCCGGACTGCTGCCGGGTCGGCGAAGCCAGCCTGCTGGAACGCCGCTTTTTGGCCGCGACGCCGAGATCGACCCAAAGGGCCGCCCCGGTCTGCGGCGCGCCTTCCTCATGTTGCCGGTGCTCGCCGTGTTGGCGCTGCTGGCCGACCACTTCCCTTGGGCGCGTGACGCCGGCCCGGGCGCTGAGGTGGCCGCCCCGAACGAACCCAAAGCCGAGCCGAAGGACCAGGGCATCGACGGTGTCCCGCCGGACCTGGCGACGCCACCGGCCCCGCGGAGTTCGCCGCAGGTCACCATGCCGCCCGAGCCAACTCCGCCGGTGCAGGCAGCCAAACCGCCCGAGCCGGCGCAGCCTACGCCACCGGCTGCTCCCCCTCAGCCGCCACAAGTCGCACTCGCTCCGGCGACACCGCCACCGGAGACTGCTCCACCGCCGGCTCCGGCCACGCCACCGCAAACCGTCGCGCCGTTGCCGCCGCCTCCGCCGGCGCTGCCGACCGAGCCCGACGGCCACCGCGACGCCGTCGTCTGGCTCGCCGTCTCGGCCGATGGCCGCGACGTCATGAGCGCCAGCACCGACCACATGATCAAGCTCTGGGACATCGCCGGCAAGCGGCTGATCCGCAACCTTGGTGAACACAAGGACATGGCGCGCACGGCGCTGTTCATGCCCGACGGCGCAACCGCGCTGACCGCCGGCGACGATGGCGAGATCGTGCTGCGAAAGCTTGCCGACGGCGCGGTGCTGCATGTCTTCTCGTCGGGCGCGAATGGCGGCGTGCGCAAGCTGGCGATCAGCCCGGACGGCAAGCGCGCCGTCAGTGGCCACGACACCGGCAACGTCATCGTCTGGGATCTCGTCAACAAATCGGTGCTGCATGTGATGACCGGACATGACTGGCCGATCAGCACGGTCGCAATCTCGCCCGACGGCACGCGCGCGCTGAGCGGCTCCATCGACGGCACGCTGAAATTCTGGGACGTCGAAAGCGGCAAGCAATTGCGAAGCTGGCACGGCCACGAGCAGGGCACTTACGGCGCTGTCTTCACCGCCGACGGCCATCATGTCGTCACCGGCAGCGGCGACTACACGATCAAGCTCTGGGACCTCGACACGTTTAGGGAATTGCGCCGCTTCGAGGGTCACGAAGGCACCGTCTATACGCTGGCGCTGTCGGCCGACGGCAAGCGCTTGGCCTCCGGCTCGCTCGACGGCACGGCGCGGCTGTGGGATGTCGGCACCGGCGGCCAGACCGCCATGTTCGACAGCCGCACCGGCCCGATCTACGCCGTTGCCTTCGCCACCGACGGCACGCTGCTCACCGGCGGCGACGATCGCACCATCAGGGATTGGCCGGCGGCTGGCGGCGATGGCGAAATCCTGTTCGCCGGCGCACCGCAGTAGCGACATCAAATGCTTTGGATATTCCAGAACAGCCTGGCTTGCGCTATGGATTACTGGTGGCTGCAAATGGATTGGGGACGGTGAGCAACAACGACTGGGCGCCCAAAGTGGATACACCTGTCTACAGCCCGCCCTCGTCGCGTCGCCGAGGGGTCCTTACCGTCGTTGTGGTGTTGCTGGCGGCTTTTGTGCTGCTCGGTCCTGGCCGAAATTACTATGTGCAGTGGTCAGCGGCACAAAAGGGTGCAGCGGCTCTCCAGGCAAAGGATTATGCCGAGGTATTCCGTCAAATGAAGATCATGGCGGACGCTGGCAATGTTGACGCAAAAGGCCAGCTTGGTGCGCTGTACTGGCGCGGTGAGGGCGTGGCTCAGAACGACAGCCAGGCGGTGTATTGGTGGAAGAAATCCGCCGATGGCGGCAATGCGGAAGCCATAGCAGCACTGGGTCAGGCCTACCTTATGGGCAGGGGCGTTGAAAAGGACAGTCGGCTTGCCGAGAGTTTCTCACGAAAGGCCGCCGATAAACACAACATGAATGGGCAGTACCAGCTCGGCGTGTTGTACTGGCAGGGCCAAGGGGTCGCGCAAAGTTATGAGCAGGCGCTCTATTGGTGGCGCAAGGCGGGCGATCAGGGGAGCGGGGAGGCTGAATATTCTCTCGGCCAAGTCTATTTAAATGGCCAAGGGGTCGAAAGAAACGATCAACTGGCGTTGAAGTTTTCCAGGCAGTCAGCCGACAAGGGCAATGCGAACGCTCAGTACGCCCTCGGCGTCCTGTATGCGCAGGGTCGGGGTGTTGCGCAAAGCTTCGAGCAGGCTGCCTCATGGTGGCGCAAGGCGGCTGACCAAGGAAGCCTGGAGGCCGCTTTCTGTCTCGGACGCGCCTACTATCTTAACCAAGGCGTCAAGAAGGATGATCAGGCCGCCATAGTGTGGGTGAAAAAGGCAGCCGATCTGGGTGAGCCGAATGCCCAGGCTTTGCTGGGCACTTTGTACTCGCGGGGCCACGGCGTTGAGCAGGATGACCGCCTTGCGTTCGGGTGGTGGATGAAGGCCGCAACCACCGGTCTGACAGAAGCGCAATACGCGGTGCCGGCCGCTTATGGCCAGGGAAAAGGTACCCCTAGGGACGACGGCCAGGCGTTTGCGTGGATGAGCAAAGCCGCCAATCAGGGCTTTGTGTTCGCCCAGTCGAATCTGGGCGGATATTATTCGATGGGCCAAGGCGTCGAGAAGAGCGCCGAGCAGGCGGTCTATTGGTGGCGCAAGGCCGCGGAAGCGGGGAATGCCGAAGCCGGTGCCAATCTGGCCCGGGCGTATTCGCTCGGCGAAGGCGTGGGACGGGACGATGCGTTGGCCGCGACTTGGGCGCAAAAGGCGTCCGACGGGCGAAACGCCGACGCTCAATATATGCTTGGTATCCTCTACAGCCAGGGCCGCGGCGTTGCGCAAGACAATGATCTGGCCTTCCGATGGTGGATGAAGGCTGCTGTCCAAGGCCATGTGGTAGCGCAGTATAATGTCGGGGTTCGTGTATCGGGACGGGCAGGGCGTCGGGAAGGATGAAAGGCAGGCATTCGAGTGGCTGAGCAAGGCTGCCGACAAGGACAATGACCTTGCGCAGTTCGCTCTCGGTGGACTGTATTGGGATGGTCTAGGAGTAACGAAGGACCCCGTTCAGGCGGCAAGGCTCTGGCGCAAAGCCGCCGACCAGCGCAATGCATTCGCGCAGAAAGCGCTCGGCACAGCCTATTCCGAGGGTGCTGGCGTTGCGCAAAGCAGTGCGGATGCGGCGGGCTGGTGGCTCAAGGCGGCGCGGCAGGGAAATGTCGATGCCCAGCTCGCCTTAGCGTATGCCTCGGCCAACGGCGTGGGCATTGCCAGAGACGACAAGGCTGCCGAGTCCTGGTGGCTGGAAGCCGCAAAGGCCGGCAGCGTCGATGCCGAGTTCAGTCTGGGCTCGCTCTACTACCGCGGCGTCGATGGGAAACCAAACTACAAGGAAGCCGCCAAATGGTTCTTCAAGGCGGCAGGCCACGGCAGTTCCGGAGCCAAGACCTATCTCGACCTGATGAAGGAAAACGGCCAGCTCGACAGCAAGATGCTGTGAGCCGAGTGCATAAGCGTCGCCGTCACGCCTTTCGTTTGCGGCGTGACACTCGCATCGCACGATGCGAAGACTCATTTGCCGCTGCATCTCGAGAATCCCATGCCCAACCTCCAGCTCGTCGAAGCCACGATCGCCGACCTGCGCCGGGCGCTGGAGGCCGGCACCGTCACCAGCGTCGAGCTGGTGGGCGCTTATCTCAGGCGCATCGCGCATTACGACCGCCATGGCATCGCGCTCAATGCCGTGCCGGTGCTTAACCCGGCAATGTTCGAGGAGGCGGCGGCGTCCGACCTGCGGCGGCGCAATGGTGCCACCCTCGGGCCGCTCGACGGCATCCCCTACACCGCCAAGGACAGCTATAAGGTGAAGGGCCTGACGGTGGCCGCCGGCTCGCCCGCCTTCGAGCATCTCGTCGCCAACGAGGACGCTTTCACCATTGCCAGGCTGAGGGCCGGTGGTGCTGTGCTGATCGGGCTGACCAACATGCCGCCTATGGCCAATGGCGGCATGCAGCGTGGTGTCTATGGCCGCGCCGAGAGCCCCTACAATGCCGACTATTTGACCGCCGCCTTCGCTTCCGGCTCGTCCAACGGCTCGGGCACGGCCACCGCCGCCAGCTTCGCCGCCTTCGGGCTGAGCGAGGAGACATGGTCTTCCGGCCGCGCGCCGGCGTCCAACAATGCACTTGTCGCCTACACGCCGTCGCGCGGCGTCATTTCGGTCAGGGGCAACTGGCCGCTGGTGCCGACCATGGATGTGGTGGTGCCGCACACGCGCGGCATTGCCGACATGCTGGAGTTGCTGGATGTGATCGTCGCCGACGATGCGGAGACGCGCGGCGATTTCTGGCGTGTGCAGCCTTGGGTGTCGATCGCGAAAAGCGCTGCTCTCAGGCCGCCAAGCTACACTGCGCTCCAACTGCAAGGCTCATTACAAGGCAAACGCCTCGGCGTGCCGAAAATGTATATTGGCCGCGACGGCGGCGCGCCCAAACCCATCGAGACCCGCGCCTCGGTGCTCGACCTCTGGCGGCAGGCGGCGCGTGACCTGGAAATGCTCGGCGCGGAGGTGGTCGAGGTCGATTTCCCCGTCGTCTCGAACTATGAGCGCGACCGTCCGGGCACAAAAACCATGGTCGAACGCGGGCTGGTGCCGGAAGCCTTTGCAGAGCGCGAAATCTGGGATCTCTGCATCTGGGGCTGGGACGATTTCCTGCGCGCAAATGCCGATCCGGCGATCCCCGATCTGGCTGCGGTCGACGGCCCAAAGATTTTCCCGCAGCCGCCGGGCGCGCTGCCGGACCGCTATGGCGATGACGGTTTCGATCTGGCGGACTATGTCACACGCGCCAAACAGGGCGTGACGCCATTGCTGGATATTCCAACGCTGGCGGAAGGTCTGAAGGGATTGGAGGCGACGCGGCGCATCGACTTCGAGGACTGGCTGGACGCGAACCGGCTCGACGCCGTCGTGCTGCCGGCGGTCGCCGATGTCGGCCCGGCCGATGCCGACGTCAACGAGACCTCTGCAGCAATCGCCTGGCGCAACGGCACCTGGGTTGCCAACGGCAATCTGGTGTGGCGTCATCTCGGCATTCCGACCGTCACCGTGCCGATGGGAACGATGGCCGATATCGGCATGCCGGTCGGGCTGACCTTTGCGGGCAAGGCCTATGATGATGCGGAGTTGCTGCGGCTCGCCGGCGATTACGAGCGCGCCACCCAACGCCGCACCAGCCCGCCGCGCACGCCGGAATTGCCGGACGATGTGTTTGCGGGCGGCCTGGTGGATTGCGGGCCAGCGATGCGCCGGCGCCGAGGCTTACGCTTGTTGCCGAGACGACGCGGCGAGGAGACCAGGCCGAGATCGCCGTGACGGTTGAACTCGATGCGGAGACCGCTGGCGTCAAGGTTCACGTCAATGGCGAACCGGTCGCTCTGCGGCGCAGCGGCACAAGCTTTCACGGTCGCATCCTGGTGCCCGCCGGCGAGCACGAAAGAATGCACAGTGTGTGGCGAGGCGCTTACGGCTCGATCGTTACGGCCGTCATCCGGCTGGAGGATGGACGCACGGCTGGTGCTTACGTGGTCGCGGGTGGAATCGGGTGAGGTACATGTAATCTCCCCAAGGGGGAGATCAGCAGCTTCGCCGTCTTGACCCTCCCATCGCCCGCGTTATCTTCTCGCCATGCCAAACCTCGCTCCCCTCATCGTCATCGATCTCCAGACCAACATGTTCGACGGGCGCGTCGAGCCGCCGATCCATGATGCGCCGGGCATAGCCGAGCGTACCCGCTCATTGATCGACTGGGCACGGCGCAGCGGGCGAAAAATCGCGTTCGTGCGGCATGACGGGCCGGCCGGCGATCCGCTGGCGCCGGGCGAGCCGGGTTGGCCGGTATGGCCGGAACTCGGCCAGGCCAAGGACGAGCCGACATTCTCCAAGACCGTCCGCAACGCATTCTCGAATGCCGAGCTTGGCGCCTGGGTGGCCGGGCAGTGGGCCGGCGAAGTCGTGCTCGCCGGAGCGCAAACCGATTTCTGCATCGCCGGCACCGTCAAGGGCGCCCTGGCCGAGGGCCTCGGCGTCACTGTCGTTTCCGATGCGCACTCGACGCTGGACACTGAAGGCGAAACCGCGACCGAGATCATCGCCCGGTACAATGCTGATTTCACCGATGCCGGCGTCACGCTGGTGACGACGAAGGCGCTGACCGGCGACTGAAGCACCGCGCTTCGAAGAGTGGGAGACTGCCGTGCCAACCCTGAAATTGCCGGCCGAAGGCGGATGCCGCTGCGGACGCGTGCGGCTCAAGATTTCCGCAAAGCCGCTTTTGACCATGGCTTGTCATTGCACCGGCTGCCAGACCATGTCGGCCAGCGCCTATTCGCTAAGCGCCGCCATTCGCTCCGACGGCTTCGAGATCACGCTAGGCGAGCCGGTGATCGGCGGGCTGCACGGCGCCTCGAAACATTTCTTCTGCCCACATTGCATGAGCTGGATGTTCACGCGCCCCGAAGGGCTCGACTGGTTCGTCAATCTGCGTCCGACCATGCTCGACGAGCCCGGCTGGTTCACGCCGTTCATCGAGACATGGACCAGCGAGAAGCTGCCCTGGGCGACGACGCCTGCGGTGCACAGTTACGAGGCGCTGCCGGCCTTTGAGGAATATGAGCGGCTGGTGGCGGAGTTTGCTGAAACCGCGAGTCTCCCCACTTGAGGGGGAGATGGCCGGCAGGCCAGAGGGGGTCGCATCGCGTGAAGCGCCAACCTCCATCTGCCGCAGGAGGCCGAGCCTAGTCGAACCGACCCCCTCTGTCGCCTTCGGCGACATCTCCCCCTCGAGGGGGGAGATAAGCCCCGCTAAAAATTTGCATCGAATCGATTGCGCAAACGTTTCGATGGCCCTAAGCTCCCTTGAAATCCGCCATCAGAGCGGATGGGAAACGCATACTAGGGAGGAGCGCTTGCAGGCGCTGATATGTCTTGCCGACAATGGCTGAAGTGGCGCGGCGCGCCGGTGTGTCGGTGTCGACCGTCTCGCATGTCGTCAACAACACGCGCTTCGTTTCGCTGGAAAAGGCGAGGCTGATCAACGACGCCATTGCCGCCATGGGCTACCAGCCCAACGAGCTGGCGCGCTCGCTGAAGGCCTCGACCACCAACAGCGTCGGCTTGGCGATCTCGGCGATCTCCAACCCTTATTTCACCGACATCATCTGCGCGGTCGAGGCCGAATGCGCGCGGCTCGGGCTGATGGTCTTCCTGTCGGACACCCAGGAAGATCCCGACCGCGAACTGCAGGTGGTGCGCGCTTTTCATCAGCGCCGCGTCGACGGCGTCATCCTGGCGCCGTCGGGCTCGCCGCAGCGGGCCATCGACTATCTCGCCGACAAGAAGATGCCATGCGTTCTGATCGACCGTTTCGCCGACCAGCGCTTCGACCAGATCGGCGTCGAGAACGAAACGTCGATGCGCGCGCTGATCGACCATGTCGCCTCTTTCGGCCACAAGCGCATCGGCTATATCGCCGGACAGCCGGGCCTGACGACGACGCGCGAGCGCATCGAGGCGTTCCAGGCTTCGCTCGCCGCCAATGGACTTGAGTGCGTGCCGCACTATCTCTCGGCCGAGAATGTCGACACGGCGGCGGCGACCGCATCCACCCACGCCATCCTGTCGCTGCCGTCGCCACCAACCGCACTGGTCACCGGCAACAACATGACGACGATCGGAGCCGTCCGCGCCATCCGCGAAAAAGGCCTCAGCATTCCGGGCGATCTGTCGCTGGCCGGCTTCGACGATTTCGAATGGGCCGATTGTTTCGAGCCGCGGCTGACGCTGGTGGCGCAGCCCTGCACCGAGATCGGCAGGCAGGCGGCGGCGCTACTCAGCGCCCGCATCGCGGCGACCGGTTCAGAGCCACGTTCGGTGCGGCTGCAGGCGACTCTGCGGGCGCGAGCCTCCTGCGGAAGGCCGACCCACACGAGGCTCACATGACCGCGCCGATGCTGGTAATGACCGGCGCCGTCAAACGCTTCGGCGGCGTGCAGGCGCTGCGCGGCGTCGACTTCGACCTCAAGGCCGGCGAAATCCATGCGCTGCTCGGCGAGAACGGCGCCGGCAAGTCGACGCTGATGAACCTTTTGTCGGGCGTCTACACGCCGGACGAAGGCATGATCGAGATCGACGGCAAACCCGTGCGCTTCAACAACCCGCGCGAGGCGCAAGCGGCAGGCATCGCCACCATCTTCCAGGAGCTCGACCTGGTGCCGTCGCTGGATGTCGCGGCCAATCTTTTCCTCGGCCGCGAACTGATGCGTCCGGGCGGCTTCCTCGAAGTGCCGGCAATGCGCCGCGAGGCCAAGAAGCGGCTGGAGGCGATCGAGATCGCCATCGATCCGGCTGCCATGGTCGCCGATCTGTCGATCGGCCAGCGCCAGGTGGTGGCGATCGTCAAGGCGCTGTCTTACGCCTCGCGCGTGCTGATCATGGACGAGCCGACGGCCGCACTTACCGTCGGCGAAGTCGAGCGGCTGTTCGACATCATGCGCAAGCTCGCCGCCACCGGCGTCGGCATCGTCTACATCTCGCACCGGCTGGAGGAGGTGCCAGGGATTGCCGACCGGGTGACGGTGATGCGCGACGGCCGCGTTGCCGGCATCACCGAGCCGCACGCGCCGCAGGCCGAGCTAGTCAGGCTGCTGGTCGGACGTCCCCTGGACGAGATCTATCCTCAGCGCGCCAAAGCGGCGGGCAAGCCGCTGCTCAGCCTGAGGAACGCCAGCTTCAAGCTCGCCCGCGACAGCGCCGGCTGGCAGGCGCCGCAAGGCGTTTCGCTCGATGTCCATGAAGGCGAGATCGTCGGTCTTGCCGGCATCATGGGGGCAGGGCGCACCGAGCTGCTGTCCGCCCTCTACGGCACCGGCCTGTCCGGCCGCTGGGAGGGCGAGGTCGCCATATCGGGCAAGCCGGTGAAACTAGATTCGATCAGCGCTGCCCGCCACGCCGGCATCGCCTTCGTCACCGACGATCGCAGGGGCTCGGGCCTGATGCTGCGCATGGCGGTCGGCCTCAACCTGGTGATGTCGGTCATATCCCGAATCTCGCCGAACTGGCTGGTCTCGCCGCGCCGCCAGGCCGAGGCGGTGAAGGAATCCTTCGGCCAGTTCGATATCCGGCCGAAGAACCCCGATATCGCCGTCGGCGCGCTGTCTGGCGGCAACCAGCAGAAGGTGGTGCTGGCCAAGGAGATCCTCGGCAATCCGCGCCTGTTGCTTCTCGACGAGCCGACACGCGGCGTCGATGTCGGCGCCAAGGGCGAGATCTACCAGCGGCTCAGGGCACTCGCCGCGCAGGGGCTGGGCATTCTGGTGGCGTCCAGCGAGATGCCGGAGCTGATCGGTCTGTGTGACCGCATCGTGGTGCTGCGCCAGGGGCGCAATGTGGCGGAATTCTTGGGCGGCGTCGACGAGCACACGGTGCTGGCCGCGGCTAACGGCAGGGAGGCCTGATGTCTCAGGACAACAATCCAGTGGCAGCGAGCCCGGTGATGGCGCCGCCTCAAAAGCATCGCGACCCGCTGGCGCTCATCGTGCGCTTCCAGAGCCTGATCGGCTTGGTGCTGGTGGCGATCGGCGGCATCATCTTCTCGCCGCGCCGCCATGGCGAGATCCTGTTCCTCAACCCCGACAACATCGCCAACATCGTACGCGCCGTGTCGGAGACGGGCATCATCGCCATCGGCATGACCTTCGTCATCATCACCGCCGGCATCGACCTGTCGGTCGGCGCGGTGCTTGGCCTGTCCAGCGTCGTCACCGCCTCTATGATGATCTCCGGCGGCTTCGGCCTGATCCCCACCATCCTCGCCGTGCTCGCTTTGGGCATCGTCTTCGGCGCCATACAGGGCACCATCTCGACGCGTTTCAGGCTGGAACCGTTCATCGTCACGCTGGCCGGCCTGCAGGCCGCGCGCGGCTTGGCGCTGGTCGTCTCCGGCAACCAGTACATCAACATTTCCTACGGCGAAGGGCCGGGCCTGGCGCCGCCGGTGTTCGCCGTGCTGGGCGAGCGGCTGTTCAACAACACCGTGCCGGTGGCGACGCTTGTGTTCGTCGTCTTTGCCGCGATCGCCACCATCGTGCTCAACACCACGCGCTTTGGCCGCTATGTCTTTGCCGTCGGCGGCAATGAGCGCGCCGCGCGCATATCCGGCGTGCCGGTGGCGATGGTAAAAATCTCGGTCTACGCCATCACCGGCTTTGCCGCTGCCCTTGCCGGCATCGTCCATGCCGGCCAGTTCAATTTCGGCAGCGCCAATGACGGCATGGGCTATGAGCTGACGGCCATCGCCGCCGTGGTCATCGGCGGCACCAGCCTGTTCGGCGGCGCCGGCTCGATGGTCGGCACCGTCGCCGGCACCATCATGCTGGGCGCGCTCGCCAACATCCTGCAGCTCAACAACATCACGCCCGCCATGCAGCTGCTCGCGACCGCCGCGATCATCGTCCTGGCGGCAGTGCTTCAATCCCTCGTTCGCCGCCGCGAGGGGTTGGGTCGTTAGTGCATGTCGCGCAAAAGTGACATCGGTTTTGCGATGACGACATGCACAAACAAACAAGGAGGAGACGGCAACACGTGAACGTCAAACCAAGGTCTGGCCCCCCGGCCAGACGAGGAGGAGAGTGAGTTATGAAAACGACACTAAGAGGATCGACCCTCAAGGCCGTGCTGCTGGCCGGCGCCGGCCTGTGCATTGCAGACTCCGCTTACGCCGCCGAGCCGCTGGTGAAAGCCTGCGCCAAGGACGGCCAGTTCGTCATCGGCTTTTCGCAGGCCAACAATGCCGAGCCCTACCGCCAGCACGTCAATGACGAGCTGGAGGCGGCCGCCAAGGAAGTGCCTGGTTTCACGCTGCAGATCGCCGACGGCGCCGGCAACGTCAACACGCAGACCTCGCAGGTCGACAATTTCATCACCCAGAAGGTCGACATCCTCCTGATCTCGCCCTTCGAGGCCGCACCGCTGACGCCGGCGGTGAAGCGCGCCATGGATGCCGGCATCCCGGTCATCGAGCTTGACCGCAAGACGGTCGGCGACCCCGGCAAGGACTACACCGCCTTCATCGGCGGCGACAATTTCAAGATCGCCGAGGAAGCCGGCAAATACACCGCCAAGACGCTGCTGCCCGATGGCGGCGAGGCGGCGGTGCTGCAAGGCCTGCCGAGCTCGACGCCGGCCGTCGAGCGCCTCAACGGCTTCAAGGAAGGCGTGAAGGGCAACCCGAAGGTCCAGATCGTCGCCGAGCAGGCCGCCGACTGGGTGCCGGACAAAGCGCAGGTCGCCTTCGCCGCCATGCTGCAGGCGCACCCCGACATCAAGGTGCTCTACGCCTCCAACGACATGATGGCCGCCGGCGCGCTGCTCGCCGCCAAGGGCGCGGGCAAGGACGTCAAGATCATCGGCACCGATGGCCTGCCGGGCCCGGCCGGCGGCATTGAGGCCGTCGCCAAGGGCGACTGGGTCGCAACCTTCACCTACCCAACGGGCGCCAAGGAAGCGATCGAAATGTCGAAAAAGATCCTGCTCGATTGCGCCACCGAGGTGGACAAGACGGTGACGGTGGAAACCACCGCGATCACGGCCGAGAATGCCAAGCAGCTGATGGGGAAGTGAGGGGGCTACGCTCAGCACTGAGGTTGAAAGCAAGGCCCCAGGAGGGGCCTTGTTGCGTTGCGGCGAGCTACGGGTGAATGGCCGCTGCCGGCCTTCAGATCAATGCCATCGCTACCCGTAAGCGGACGTTGGTCTGCTTTAAACCGTAAGTTGCGGCTGCGCCGGGGATCGTGATGTTGCCGAATCCGCGCTCGTCGAGATTGCCGGCAGAACGTGATGCGTCGTTAATCACTCAATGTCTGCTGCGATGAACCAATCGTTGATCTCCCGCAATTCCGCACGCGCCTCTTCGAATCTACCCTGTGACCGCAATAGCTTTGCCAGACTATTGGTCGCCTGCAACTCCCAACTCCTAGCGCGCTGCTGCCGCGCAAAGGCAATAGCCTCGCGGAAAGAAGCCTCTGCCGCTCTGTCTCCGACTCCATTTGCAAGTTCGATCTCGCCGCGAATGCGAAGCAAGGCAGCTGTAAAGTAATGCTCGCCAATCTTTTCGGCCTCGCGCAGACCTTTCTCGACGGTCTCTGCCGCTATATCGAATTGTCCAGAGTTAATGAAAGCTTTGGCCAGTAAGCCTAAATAACACGATTTGTCGACTTCCTGATCTTCAAGGTCACTCTCGGTCAATGCCATCATATGGCTTCCCACCAGACTGTCATCGAGGCTTGATGCAGCCAAGCCACCAAAAAAGCGCGCCACCCGTGTCCAGAGGTTGAAACCGTTTTCCTGCGCTAATGGCAGAAGTTCATCCGCCAGCCGAGCGATATCCCTGCTCTCTTCGCGGAAGGCGAACAACACACACCCGTTTCCCAAGCAGGCGGCCAAGCGATAGGCGGATTGCTGCCGAACGGTCGCCTCCGCCTCGAGGTAGAGTTTCAGCGCTTGACGGCGATACCCCAGAATATGCAAGGTCCACGAAAGGTAGATCATGGCCATACTCGGAAAGTCGCTGCCGACCTCGTCTGCACTGCCCTTGTGGCTGAGAGCGCGCTCAAGATATTGCCGAGCCTCCGCCAACTCACCCTGACAGAACAGACTCATGCCCTTAAACTGCAGACCTATAACGAGCGCGTTTAGGTAGCCGCCCTCCTCGCCGACTCGAATTAATTCATCACTGGCCGCGAGGGCCTTACCAAACTGGCCCGAGTTGAAATGGGTACCGAAAAGCCCGTCGAGTGCCCTAATCGTCGCCTCCAGTTCGCCAAGCTTCCCGCTCAGCGCTATGGCCCGCTGATACGCGGCACTGCCTTCGCCCGTCACGTAGCCGAGCGCAGCGTACAGAACGTCGCCCAGTTCCAGTTCGAAGCGAAGCAACCTGCGGCTACGATCGTCGGAGTCAGGCAAGAGTTTCGCTGCTTCAAGCCCTTTCCTGAAGATACGCACTGCGTCAACTTTCGCCCAAGTCTTGGCGGCCTTCAGCCCTGCCTGCAGCCAGTAGTCAGCGGCGCGATCGAACAGACCGGCGTCGGCGAAATGCTCAGCGAGCACTTCGGGATAGGCAAAGCCCGCGTTGGGGTCGCGCAGCTCGATGCATTCGGCAATCGATTTGTGAATCTGTTGCGCACGTTCGTGCAGCATCGTGCCTCTAGCGGCCTGCTGGAGCAGCACGTGGGTGAACGAAAAGCCTGCTCCGGCCGTCCCTCGCTCGGCTACGATCAGCCCTGTGCGCATCAGCTCACCAACCGCAGCGCGCAACTCCGCTTCAGGCCAATCACAAATTTCGCGCAGCATGTCGAAATCGAATTCGCGGCCGATCGCCGCCGCGACCTGCGCGACTTCCTTGGCGGTCCCCAGCCTGTCGAGACGGGCAAGCAACGAGAACTGCAGAGAGTTTGGAATGTTGTTCGTGAGTGACAGACGCTTGGGCTGCGATACGTCTAGGCGCAACCCTGTTTCGACCACGCTTCGAGTAAGCTCTTCGATATAGAGCGGGACGCCTTCACCGCGATCGAGCACCGCTGCTACGTCAGCAGCGAGCGCATTCGGACTAATGTCATGGACAATCGCTTCAGCGTCCGCTCGGCTGAGCGCTTCAAGCCTGATATGGTGCCCGTCAGGGCCGTCGACCCATGGAACGCTTGCGTTGTTCCTGCTCGACACAAGCAAGAGGGCGGGTGTCGAAGCCAGGCTGGCGACGATTTTTTCGAGAAGGTCGCGCGAGGTCGCATCGGCCCATTGCTCATCCTCGAACAAGATCAGGATCGGGGTAGTTCGCGCCAAATAACTGACCAGATCGATGAATGCTTGCTCGGCAATGTTGCGCTGTCGTTCGGCACTTGTCCCTTCAAGCCTGTCCGGCATTGTCGTCGGCATCCCGAGCAGGCCTGAGAAGATCGCCAGCGCGATGTCGCTGGACACCGAGCCTATCGACAATCCGTTGCGGAGCTTTCGAAGCTTTTCTTCCGTTGAGTCACCGTCCTCGATCGTTGCAATCCTCTGCAACTCTGCGAGGAATGGATAAAGGGTGCTGTTCTCAAAGGTCGGAGAACATTGCATGGTCAGTTGCGGAAAGCTGCGCAGACGCTGCTGGATTTCGTTGAGCAACCGGGACTTGCCGATTCCCGACTCCCCCGAGACCAACACGGCATTGCCACGCCTGTCGCGCACGACAGTCTCCCAGTGCTCCATCAGCAGTCGCAATTCGGCGTTGCGGCCGCACAGCTTGGTCATACGCGCCCGCTTTGCAAAGCGGGTCGGCACCATGCGCGCCCTTTGCACCTGCCAAACCTGGACTGGCGCGGCGAATCCCTTCAGCTCATGTTTGCCGAACCCGGTGAAATCAACCGCGCCGCTTGCGGCCTCGAAGGTCGCCGCGTCGACAAGGATCGTATTCGGCTTGGCCAGTACCTGCAGCCGTGCCGCTAGATGGGCGACGTGACCGAAGGCGACGGTGGATACACCGCTCGGTGCGCCGACGAACTCACCCACCACGACTTGGCCGCTCGCGATACCCATCCTCACTTGCAACGGATATCCCAGATTTGCGGAGATGGTGGCCACCGCATCAACGATCTCGAGCGCGGCCAGCACCGCGAACTCGCTGTCGTCCTCACCAGCTGTTGGATAGCCGAAATAGGCCTGAATAGCATCGCCGATGTAACTAGCCGTCACGCCCTTGCGGCGCCGGACGACGCTGCTGCAGGTCTGTAGAAAGCTCTCAATCAGGTGTTGGAAATCCTCGGGATCCAGGCGGTCGGCATATTCGGTTGACCCCACCATGTCGCAGAACAGGATGGTGAGATAACGCCGTTCCGCAACAGGTTTCGCCGGATTGCCGGGCAAAATGGGGCTAGCCAATGGAACCGGCGTGGTCACGCTCCGGGACCCTCCTTAGTGCGGCGACCATGTAGCACCCAGTCATGTTATCGCAAATCCCGGTGCTCACCAGTCGCTTTCGATCGCGTCAGGTGGTTCATTGAGGCTCGCCACACTGAACATCGGCGTAGATCAAATGGTCTGCCTCGCTAAATGCCGCTTGGCTCTGGTCGAAGCAGAACCGTTTGGGCACCAAACGAACTAAGGTGCGTCGGTTGCATTCACCGGGCAGATCGATCTGGAAGGTGCGCGGCGACATCGACGGCGCTGGATCGCTCCATTTCTTGTGACCAGCAAACGAAACGTTCTCGATCCACAAGCTGGAGCCGGCTGAACCGACTGGACCGGAGATAGCCTCGACGCTGATGCCCTTTGCCTGCTCGATGCTTGGATATTCGCCACTTTGCGGCGGATCCCCGTTTGCCGGAATCGTGCCCGCGCTGACTGCCACATTGATCCTGATATCGTCGCGCTCGGGAACACCACCGTAGCTGTTGCGAAAGGTCCAGCTTAAGCGAAGGACACGCGTCCTGACGTCCTCTCCGGGCGGTGGAGGCAAAACCCGAATCTCGGCATCGGCAAGCGAAGAGCCTTCATCCTGCGCTTCTGGCGCCGGGCAGCGCGTGTAGAGTGGGCGGTAGCCACACTCAGGACCGCCGGCTCCCCACAGACAGTCGCTCAGCTTGCGCCAGTCTTCCAAGCTCAATCGAGGCGTTCCTGAGGACAGGTCATTGCCGGACCCCGGCACCATCCAGGGATGGATGCCGCTGCTGCCGATCGCCCAGTCCGTGCGATGTGCTTCTATGCCGGCGTAGACGGTCTGTTCCTCGTGCAGCTCGAGCAATTGGACCCAGGTTGGCGATGTGACCGCCGGTTCGTACCCGACTGCGTCCGCGGCAAAACGGCGGCCGGTGATTTGTGTGGTAAGCGTGTGGCAGCTTGTGCAGTTTCCGGTCGGATCTTCGACCGTCCTGGCTTGGCTAAGTTCATTGGGATAGGTGCCGGTGTAACCGGAGCCGACCACGCGGAACGGCGCGCCCGGCAACCGCGGTCGGCGCGGTAGAAAATCTCCCAGGCTGAAGGCGGTCGATTTGGAATCGCGGGCTGAACGGAAACCGACCCTGCTCTGTTCAATGTGCGGATCTATCACATAGGGGCTTTTGTTGTCATGGCATGCATGGCACGAGATCTGGAACGTCGGGTCATAGATTTTCTCCGCCGCAACCCTTCCGATGTCATCGGAATAGTTGCGCCCGCCTGGCGGAACGAAGGGCTTTGACCAATCGAACTCGCTCCGGTCCTTGCGGCCGTCGAAGAAGATGATTTCTCCGGATTTCCGATTGAACCCGATGGTGCCGAAGACGGAAAATCTCGGATCCGACCGTGTCCAGTAGGGATCGGTGCTGACCTCGTGGCTGATATTGGACTTTCTGCAGAGGAACAGCCATTCCACGTTGCCGCGCACGACCCTTACTGCACGTGAGTTCAGCCCACAGTAGGTTGAGCTGCCAGTTAGCGAAGGCTTGTCGCATCTGGGCAATGTCGCCGTCCATTTCACCACCTCTCCGTTCTCATTGCTGTGCTCGAACTCCAGCGGAGAGCCCGGTTTTGTCGGATTGGGCTTGAGGTCGACGACATTGCCATCAACTTCCAGTGGGATGACCTTCATCTGTGGGCTGCCGCAATCGCCCTCTGGAATAGGACCGAACACCGCCCGCGCTTCATCGCCAGACCTCGTTATGACGTCGGTGCTCTTTGAGGCTGGCGCCCAAAAGATGTCAGGGTTCCATCGCGTAACGGCTTCGGCGAACGCCTTCCCATCGAGTTCAGCGGGAGCGAAAGCGACGCTGCGAGGGCGCAGCGGCTCGAAAGCGGAACTGCGTGGCAATGGTGACGCCGCGCAGTTGCCCGCCTTGCTGCAAATCATGTCGGCCTGATTGGAGCCTTGCCTCTCGCCGGCTCGCGGCGTCGACACAAAAGCTTCATGTCCGATCGTCCCGGACAGCAGGAGAAACGCAACGCCGAGGACAGCAGCGATCAGCGCAACAGCACGCATCTCAGCCCACTGGAGCGTGCCAGTGAACCCATGGCCGATCTCTGGGCGTCATCGCTTCTTCGCTGCGACAGAGCCAGCGTCATAGTCAGCGTGGACAGTAAGCGATTGAAATCGCCACATGCCGTCATCGCCCTTTACAACAGACGCGCGGGCATCCGCCGAATAGTCAAGACTCGGTGCCGAAGAGTGGGAGTCCTGCATTGTCACAAGGACTATCGATTTGGTGTTCACCGTCTTGTCGTCAACCACGTCGAACAAGGTGTTGGTCACGAGATGCCGGGTCTGGAGTTTATCGGTTTCCAGTTTCTTAACTATTATTTTCATTTGCACGAGAAGATCATGTGCCGACTCTGGGCCAAGGTCGAGTGTCAGCTCGAGGACACTGCTGCCTGCATCGCAAATCTCATAGTAAGACGATTTAGGTTCCGCAAAGAGGGTGGCGAACGCGGCTGCATTTTTTTCGTCGATCGTCCAGGCGTAGCGGGACAAAAGATCTTGGATTGCCTGACGGTCTTCGGCCGGAGGATTATTATTGACGTTCCAGCCATGAGTAGCCTCTGTTCCACATGAATCAGCCAAAGCAGTGCCGCTGAAAGCAAAACAGAACCCATACGCCAGGGCAAAATACCTCAAAATCGCGCAGGCTGTTATTAAGCCTTTCCAACGCTCGCTCATAATGGCCCCCTCGGATGGAGCTTGATGGGAAAGTAGCGGTTCATCTTATACCACGCCAAAAAAGGCGCCAGTGAAAATCGATGTCATTGGAGGCCGGGGATGTCGTATTCCTGAATTTGTGAATTTGTGGTAAGTTGTACTCCCCTGTCTGCAGCAATTTTATTCCTGATTGCCAGATCAGCTGTGGGTGATCCTGGTATGCGTTAGCAAAATAAAAGCTCACGTAGGCGAAACAATAGATTCTAATCGTGGTTACACAGGAGCAAAAGATGCCAAACATTGTTCGAAATATGGTGTTTCTAATTTCAGCCTTTTTTAATATAGTCCCTTGGGCGTTTGCGCAGCAGAATCAGGAAATTGAGATAGTTCTGCAATCGCGCCTGACTTCTTTTGGAAACGATACCCCACTAATTATTGACTTTACTCTCACGAACCGGTCGCGCAGCCCGATCAGACTGCTCAGGTGGACCACGCCGATCGACGGCGTCTCGGGCGAAATTTTTTCAGTAGCGAGAGGGTCGCAGCCAATTCAGTATATTGGCCCTTTGGTGAAGCGAGCAGAACCGACCGAGGCTGACTTTATCAATATCGAACCCGGACAATCGATTTCGGTGCCCGTCGATCTGTCATTGTACTACGCCATCTATGAAGCAGGGATCTATGCGGTTACCTATGATACAGAGAGAGTGGGTCTGCTGGTTGGCCCTCAAGGTGCCCTGAGACGCGCCCAGGTTCTGAGCAACGCCGTCACGTTCAGGCTTCTATCCGGTCGAATTCCTCCGGAACGGATACCGCTCTCGGCACCCAAATTCGACCAGTGTGACAGCTCTCAACAGGACGATATTGGCGCTGCGCTGGCGGAAGCAAACAACATAGCCTCGGCTGCGCTGCAGGTTTTGCAGGGCACGCCTTCTGCCCAGCAACCGAATTCCCAACGATATCTGACATGGTTTGGGGCGCATACCGTAGGACTGTACGCGAAGGCCACTGGAAATTTCTCGAAGATTGCGGATGCTCTTGCAAACAAAGCAATATCGTTTGGATGTCACGGCAGCCTCTGCGGACCGGGAGTTTATGCGTATGTGTTCCGTGGTCAACCTTATAATATCTTTGTTTGTCAAAAGTTCTGGTCAGCCGCTCTGAAAGGAACGGATTCAAGATCTGGAACGATTGTACACGAAATTAGTCACTTTGAGGTCGTCGTCTTCACAGATGACTATTCCTCTGGTGGTCAAAATACCGCCAAGCTACTCGCGGTTGAAAACCCCGCGCAAGCCACAGAAAATGCCGATAGTCATGAATACTTTGCGGAGAACAACCCGGATCTTCCGATGTGAGGGACACCCAGGCAACTGATCCAGCGTGGATACGGGTGCCGTATTGCCATCAGAAACGAGAAAAGATCACCGAGGGCCGGACACATTGCGATCGCATGGTGAATGTCCGCTATCGCTCCCGCACACCGAAAGCGGTCCGGTCGCTCTCGGCCAAAATGCGACATTCAACTTTCGTCTCGTCCTGTCAGAATTGGGCAAGCCGCCCGCCGGCTGGCTCCGAAATGTAGGATCGAAGTCCTGGGCGCGCATGCTAATGCGGACAACACGAACTGGACCGGTTTGGCAGTGATCCACTGCGCGCGCCAAACCCTGGCCGATTCACGGCGCAGCCGTAAACCCGCACTGCTTCTGTTCCATCTCGATCTGCTTCGTGATGCGGATGGCGTTCTGGGCGTAGGCTTGCGTTACCGAGCCGCTGTTGACGGTCTTGTCCTTCAGCGGGCTGACCGCTGCGCAGAGGTGGAAGACATGCTCGGTGTCGGACTTGGCGGCGCCGTTTTCCGGCGCGATCCAGTAGACGATATCCTGGCCATTGGGGTGCGCCGCGTCCTTCGTCGCCGCGGCCACCGTGGTGGAGTCGGTGGCGATCGCCTGCGCCTGGGCGGCGACTTCGGGCGAACAGGCCGTGGTCGGCTGCCCCGCCTTGATCTGTTCCGCGCAGGTGTTCATGTCCTGCGTGTACTGCTCGACCGATGGCGGCTGGTAGCTGACCCCGATCAGCGTCGCCAGCACGGCCAGCACGGCGCCGATGCCGCCGGCCACCTTCTTGCTCTTCGGGTCCATGTTCTTGTCGTTGAGGATCAAGATAACCAGCGGCAGGAAGGCAATCAGGGTGATGATCGCGCCGAGCTGGTTCTGGACGAAGAACCGGAACGTGTCGGATTCGCGGGCCGGGTCCTTCCGGTTGGCCGCCTTCCAGAGCAGGCTGCCGGCGATGGCGAAGATCGCGATGCCGACCAGGATGCCGATCAGCAGCGGCAGGTTGCCCTGGTCGAACTTGTGCTTGTAGAGCAGTACGATCCCGGCGATCTCGCCGCCAATGGCGATGACCCACGAAAGCACGGCGAACAGGCGCAGCCGCGTGGCGCCGGACTTCTGGCCCTGCGTTGCCTGCCAGTCCTTGGTAACGTCTACGGTCGGCTTGTTGTCGGTCATGACCAGATCCCCCGGTATCGACACGTTTGCGGGGCGGCGTCAAAGGCGCCCGGCGCAGCGTCATTGAACGAACGTCGCCTGCCTCGGCGCGAAAGCGCCACGGCAGACCCCATCCTTATTGCCCATGATAAGATTCGTCCATAGGCGAGGCTGGCGGACGCCGATGCCGGCGATGGCGCGGAGGAGGGCAGGGCAATCGCATAAGGCGGCGCCAGCCCCACTCCGTCCGCTGCGGCCACCTCCCCCCATGTCCATGGGGAGAGGAAACCCAGGCCCATCAAGGCCGCGACCTCGGTGATTGGCATTTCCTCTTCCCTCCGCGGAGCGGGGCAATCGAATATGACAGGTTTGCGCTCTACGAATACCCCCACCCTTAATCCCTCCCCACAAGGGGAGGGAGACTTGGTAGGCGCTGATCGGCGCAAATCGCCTAGGTTCCACGCCAGAAAGGGTGGCTTGCGGCAGCGTTCCCTCCCCCTTGTGGGGAGGGTTAGGGTGGGGGTCCTCTTCGTAAGAACTCATATGTGATCGCCTTGCGCCGACGAAGGGAAGGTGGGTCGCCGAATCCGAGGGAGCGCCATATGCGGTCGTCCTGCCATAGGTCGGATCACGCCACCGCGGGAGCGCAACTAATTTGTATACAAATGTTTCTGGGCGGCATCGGTTTGTGAAGTGCTTCACCGTTGCCGCGCAATCGATCGGTTACAGAGGTGGCGCAAGAGCGGGCCTGAGGCAGCGCTCTGCTGCTGCATGGAGGTAACCGATGTTTGAAAGTCTCAGCAGAATTCGCGCTGCCCTGGCGCGCGCCAGCAAGCACAGGAAGACCGTGCGCGCACTGAATGCGCTGCCGACGGAGATCCAGAAGGACATTGGCTGGACGGAGTCGAGGTCGATCGATGAGATAAGGCTGCCGTTCTAGGGCCGCATCCAGCGTCGCTAATATATCGCTCGCCATCGATTGTTCGGAAGCGTACAGTATAGCATCGTCAGCCACATCAATGGGCGCTGACGCTTGGGAGCGACCATCGCACTCCTGCCCCGAGAGGAGGCATTGGAGCCATGGCGGAGCAACCGAGACAGTCCGGTCTGAGCGCCGAGACGCTCGCGGCCTTGGCGCGGGAAACCGGGGCCTCCGAGCAGCAGATACAAGAGATCGCATCGCTGATCGGCAACGATCGCTCGTCCATCGTGCGCGAAGCGCGCATGGTTGCGGCTGACCGCCCGAAGCGCTGATCCAGGAAAAAGCTGCTGGATTGATTGATGGGGCGTCGCCCCTGATTTGTCGGTTTTGTACGAAGTACAATGGCTGAATCCGAGTCAGCTATCGTCCAATGACCGTTTGCATTTGGGCAGGGCGCCGACGGCTGGGAGATGACATGTGCTCTTGCCCTTGACGGGAGAGAGCGATGGACCAGTCGGTCAGCAAGGAGAAAAGCGGCCTTTTGCGCCGCATGAACCTGGCCGACTTCGCACTGCTTGCGCCGCATTTGCACCATCGTGTGCTCGATCTCAAAGCCCCGCTCGAAATGGCGGGCGAGCCGGTCGCCTCGGTCTGCTTCCTGGAAAGCGGCCTGGCCTCGGTGGTGGCGAGGAACCGGCCGGGCCTGGACACCGAGGTCGGCATCATCGGCCACGAAGGCATGTCGGGCTCCGCCTTGGTGATGGGCGCCGACTGGGCGCCCCATGACTGCTACATGCAGATGCCGGGCGAGGCGGTGTGCATCGATTCCGAGCCGTTCAAGGCAGCGTTGCAGAAAAGCCCGACGCTTCGCGCCTTCCTGCTGCGCTATGCCCATTATCTGCACGGCCAGACCAAATCCACGGCGCTGAGCAATGCCCGCGCCAAGCTCGAGGATCGGCTGGCCCGATGGCTCCTGATGTGTGACGACAGGGTGGTCGGCCATCAGATCCAGATCACGCATGAGTTCCTGTCCGTCATGCTCGGCGTCAGGCGTCCGGGCGTCACCATCGGCCTGCAGATCCTGGAAGGGCGCGGCCTGATCCGGTCGCGGCGCGGCGAGATCGTCATTCGCGACCGGGATGGCCTGATCGCCGTCGCCGATGGTTTCTACGGCCAGGCCGAGGCCGAATACGAACGGCTGCTGGGCTGAGCCTGGCACGGGCTGGAAATGGCCGACGCGAATGCCGGTGAAAGCATGTTGCCAGAGCCGCGCCGGCCATTTGCGGCCATCTGGGGAGAGGCCGCCCGGCAAATCTAGCATCGGCGCAAAAGCGGGCAACGAACCGCAATCGCTTGGTAAAAACCGTACAATCGAATTGTGTTGAACCTTGGTTCGGCAAGAGTATGAATCCGCTGTCGTCGACCATTGTATGGGGCGCTGGCGCCTGAGACTTCGACAGGCTCGCGCGCCCGATGTGAACGGGGAAAACCGAAATGGCAGAACTGCTTTTCGATGTATCCGCCTTCGATTGCGCCATCCTGCGCGCCGCCTTCATCAAATCGGTGATGGAAGACAATGTCCCGGAAAAGCGGTGGCGCGCGCTCGCCGCCTCCCTGGTTCGCGACCTGACCGACCGTAGACGTCGAGCCGGATCTGCTCGGCTGGATCACGCGCAAGTAGCAATATTCTGACGGTCCGGCGGCTACCCCAGCCACCACCACAGCGCCGCGACCGCCGCAAGCACCGCCGCCACCGACAGCCCCAGCATGATGTAGCTGCCCTTGATGATGTCGAGGATGATCTTCTTCACGCTTTCGCGGTCGTTGAGGTTGGGGAAAGGCTCGTTGGGCAGCGCCACGCCGAGGAAGCCGCAGAGCGGCGCCCAGCCATCGCTGACCTTGAACACCAGAAGCTTCTCCGGCGGCACGGCCGCTATCACCTCCTCGGTATAGGCGTTGTAGCGCGCCACCGCCTTGGCGCGGTCGTCCATCACGCCGGCAAGCGTGCGGCCCCAGATCAGCCTGTGCGACATGTCGCCGAATTTGCGGCCGAACGGCGTCAGCCATTCCAGCACCTTGAACTGCCACAATGTCTCGGTGAAGTGGATGGTGTCGATGGTGCTGTCGTACCAGGCC
The DNA here is from genome assembly GCF_040320115.1 of Mesorhizobium sp. M0802. Lineage (NCBI taxonomy): Bacteria > Pseudomonadati > Pseudomonadota > Alphaproteobacteria > Hyphomicrobiales > Phyllobacteriaceae > Mesorhizobium > Mesorhizobium sp. M0802. The sequence goes on along the minus strand of NZ_JAMYOY010000026.1, from coordinate 3,051 downwards.
TCGGCGCCGCGCGGATGCAGGGTGAGCAGCACCTTGGCGTCGGGATAGGCGGCCATCAATTCGCGCCACACGCAGCATCCCGGATTGTCGACCGTCGCCTTGTAGTTGGCAAAGACTCTGGTCCAGTCGTGCTGGCTGCCGGGCGGGCTGTTGGCCACCTTGCGCCAGAAGTCGAGATGGCCCTTGTTGGCCTTGTTGAGGATGACTTCCTGCATGTGGTAGCTGGGAAGGCCCAGCCTGTTCAGCGCGGCAAAGGTCGACCATGTGCCGGTGCGGCCGAATCCGGCCCCGATGAGCTCAAGCGCCATTTTATCTCCCCTGGTTGAGACCGCTTTTCTTTTTATGCCGGTCCGCTCGGAATGAGGTTGCATCCGCGCCCCTCGGCGCGCAACAATTTTCCCTGTGCAGGGGTCAAAATGTGTTTGCTTTTTCGTCTGGGCCACGCGGAATGACGGTCTGGCTATTCCCGCGGGTGGGGGAGCCTGATAATAGGTCAGCCAGATTGACCTAAATTCGCATGGCCGGGACGGTCATGCTGGACCAGATGCCGTATCCCGGGAGGTTGGCTCGTGAGTTTGATGGACCTGTTGGCGTCGCGCGCCTCGCGCATGAAGGCGTCGGAAATCCGCGAGCTGCTCAAACTGCTCGACCAGCCCGATATCATCTCCTTTGCCGGCGGCATCCCCGATCCGGCCTTGTTTCCGGCGCAAGCCATCGCCGATGCTTACGCCTCGGTGCTGGGCGGCGCGGAGGCGAGCGCAGCACTTCAGTATCAGGTCTCCGAAGGCTATCTGCCGCTCAGAAAATGGCTGGCGGGCCAGATGGGCAAGCTTGGCATCGCCTGCGACGAGCACAACATCTTCATCACCTCCGGCTCGCAGCAGGCGCTGGATTATCTCGGCAAGCTGTTCCTGTCGCCGGGCGACACAGCACTCGTGACATGGCCGACCTATCTCGGCGCGTTGCAGGCCTTCAACGCCTATGAGCCGCGCTACCACCGGCTGACGCCGGATGGCGGCAACATGACGCCCGCCGCCTACCAGGCGGCGGCTGCCGCTGCAGGCGGCAAGGTGAAATTTGCCTATCTCGTGCCCGATTTCGCCAACCCGACCGGCGAGACGCTGAACCGCCAGCAGCGCGAGGCGGTGCTCGACCTTGCCGGCGAGCTCGACATTGCCGTCATCGAGGACGCCGCCTATCGCGCGCTGCGCTATGACGGCGAGGGCCAGCCGCCGATCCTGGCGCTCGACTGCGAACGCTCCGGCGGCATCGAAAACGCCCGCACGCTCTATTGCGGCTCGTTCTCAAAGATTCTGTCGCCGGGCATGCGCGTCGGCTGGGTCTGCGCGCCGCGCCGTGTCGTCGAGCGGCTGGTGCTGATGAAGCAGGCGTCGGACCTGCACAGCCCGTCGATCAACCAGCTGGTCATGCACCGCGTCTCCGAGGCCGTGTACGACAGCCAGGTGGAAAAGCTGATCGGCGCCTATCGCCAGCGCCGCGACGGCTTGCTTGCAGCACTCGAAGCGGAAATGCCGGATGGCGTCAGCTGGAGCCGACCGGAAGGCGGCATGTTCGTTTGGCTGACGCTGCCCGAAGGTGCGGACGCCACGGCACTGCTCGCCCGCTCGGTCAAGGAAGCCCGCGTGGCGTTCGTGCCGGGCAACGCATTCTACGCCGACGGTTCGGGCCGCAACACGATGCGGATGAGCTTTACGCTGGCTGATGAACGCGCCGTGGGTGAGGGCGTGCCGAGGCTGGCGAAATTGATGGGCTAATCTCCCCCCTCGAGGGGGAGATGTCGCCGAAGGCGACAGAGGGGGTCGCCGCGCGTGGAGCGCTAACCTTCATCAGTCGCAGGAGGTCGCGCCCAGTCGAGCCGACCCCCTCTGGCCTGCCGGCCATCTCCCCCTCAAGGGGGGAGATTAGCTCACTCCGCCACCACCAATTTATCCTGCGTCTTCGTCTCGAAATCGCTGGCGTCGTGGCGCTCGTGCAGTTGCATGGCCGGGTCGCCGAAGGCGCGGTTGACCATGCGGCCGCGTTGCACGGTCGGGCGGGCGTCGATCGCCTTGGCCCAGCGTTGTACGTGCTCGTAGTCCTGCACCGACAGGAATTCGGCGGAATCATTGTACATGCGGCCGAGCGCCAGGCCGCCATACCAGGGCCATACCGCCATGTCGGCGATCGAATAGAAGGCGCCGCCGAGATATTCGGTCTCTGCCAGCCGCCGGTCGAGCACGTCGAGCTGGCGCTTGGTCTCCATGGCGAAGCGGTCGATGGCGTATTCGAACTTTTCCGGCGCATAGGCGTAGAAATGGCCGAAGCCGCCGCCGAGATAGGGCGCCGAACCCATCTGCCAGAACAGCCACGACAAGGTTTCCGCGCGCGCCGGCTGTTCGGTCGGCAGGAACTCGCCGAACTTTTCCGCGAGATAAAGCAGGATCGAGCCGGACTCGAAGACGCGGACAGGCGTCTTGCCGCTGCGGTCGAGCAGCGCCGGGATCTTAGAGTTGGGGTTGGCCTCGACAAAGCCCGAGCCGAACTGGTCGCCATCGTTGATGCGGATCAGCCAGGCGTCGTATTCGGCGCCCTTGTGGCCGAGCGCCAGAAGCTCCTCCAGCATGACAGTCACTTTGACCCCATTCGGCGTCGCCAACGAATAGAGCTGCAGCGGATGCTTGCCGACCGGCAGCACCTTGTCATGCGTCGGACCGGCAATAGGCCGGTTGATGCTGGCGAACGTACCGCCATTGGCTTTCTTCCAGCTCCAGACTTTCGGCGGGGTGTATTCGGTCATGCGGGAAATTCCTTGGTTTGGCGGGCGAAACGACTTGCGCGACGGCGCGAGACTGATGGCGGAAAAGTCGGCGGAACGTAGATACTGGAACACATAGGTGCAATTCAGAAAGGTTCAACTTGTGTTGAACTATTATCGATGTCAGCGCCGTCCCCTCATGGCCCTGCCGGTGTCCAGCCGATAGATGGGTAACACTTTGAACCGGATACATAGGTGACACTTCTCTCCCCCTATGCGTCCGCCGCAGCGCCAAG
>NZ_JAMYOY010000025.1:0-80322 GCF_040320115.1 Mesorhizobium sp. M0802 | reverse complement strand
GACACTCTCCAGTTCCGACAGTGGAAGCCCGCCCGCCGAAAGGTTGGGCGGGCTTTTACAGTCAGCGTCCTTCCATCCGCAGCAGCCAGGATGTTTAGGCACTTTCGCGTATGTAAACGTTGACAGTTAAGGCGCTTTCGCCTCGTAGGCAAGTTGTGTAACGCCTTGTTATTAAACAAAAAATGTGAGAACGCCTAGTTGCTTAGGCGAAAAGCGCCTTACCGAGCGGATATCAAAAATAAAGATTGTAGCGATCTTGCAACCGCCCGAGGCCGCTTTACGCGTTCAGAGCAAGTCTAAGGCCGATAAGTCATCGTTTTGCTTATGATTCTTCACGTCACGGCGGCGGTAGGTGTAGCCGGGAATGTCCTGCAAATGGAACGTATTGCCGGGAGGCGAGTAGCGGTAGATAAATCCGAATTGGCCGGTGATCCCGTTGTTAAGTGATCTCGCCATACAGATACATATGGAAGGGAACCCGCCCTATGTGAGTATCGGACAGGAAAAGCTCATTCAGCACATTGTTTGTGATAGGGCCGCCGCGATCAAAAGCTGCAGGGCTAAGAGCATCGTCTGCCCCGAGCACCCGTTCAACGTCATTGATTTCTCCGGGATGGTAATGCGGAGTTGGCGGCAAGTTGCAAAGCCGGAGGCTCGCCCGAATCTCGTTTATGATGGCAGGAGTGCGTCCGAAATTCTTGATCGAGTATGCCGCTTCCGGAATTGGTCTTTTGTTGTCGGGCTTGTCAGCCCAATCGTGCGTCACCCACACCAACGGTTTGGTGGCGGTGACGAACAAATACGGGCGCTCGATATCGAGCAAAGCCTTTTCGGCAATGTCGGCGCTGCGCTGGGTGTGCCTAGCAGCCTCTTTGGCGTAGTAAGCAGCGGCCATAGCAGCGGCGAGCGTGAAAGCACCCACGATAGCGCCAATGGTGGTCCAGTTCGCCGACTGTTGGGCAGCGTCGGCAGCCTTCCACTGGGCACACAGATCGGAACTGCGATCATCGTGACCTGCTTGGCATGGGTTAGTGTAACTTGGGGGTTCATTTGCCTGTTGGACTGGCGGAGGACTCGCCGCAACAGGGTTGCCTATGGTCTCTTGATGCTGTTCGGAATGTTGGGGCTGAGTGCTCTTGCGCTCGTCTGGCGGTAAAGCCGCCCCGAGTAAAACTACTCCGAAAGCCGCAATGAGGATGCCCCGATAGCGTCTAAGCATTGCAGTAAGAACGCAGCGCTAAAGCCCCCCCGGCTTATTTTGTTGTTCAAATTACGCTCGGTTTCGTGAATGTCCATAGTCGCCAATTTTTCGGCGAGTTGGGCATAGGTAACGCCCTTCCGCTTCAACTCTGACTTCAAAAGGTTCTTGGCTTTCGTCTCGTATTCGACGGTCTGCGGGTCGTCCTTGCCTGCCATAGCCTCGCCTCAAAAAATATCATCACAGTCGGTGGTACAGGCCCCTGTATTTGGCGATACAAGCCCCGCATATAACCGGATATGATGACAATGGCCCAACACTTCCTCCTTTCCGCCGAAAGCCGCTCCCTTTCTCTGAAAGAGATTTACAAGGGTGGCGAGGAAAAGGCTTACGACGCGTTCAAGCGCCTTCGCTGGGCTTCGACTCAAGGCGAGCCTGTTTGCCGGAAATGCGGGTGCCTGGATCATTACGACATTCCGACCCGTCGCAAGTTCAAGTGCGCCGCTTGCGGGGGCGCAGTTCTCGGTTACGAGCGGCACGATCTTCGCCTTGGCGCAAGCTGTCGTTTGTCGATCTGCTCGCCGCGATCTGCCTGTTTGTTAACGGCGCGAAGGGCATGTCGGCGGTCCAGTTCTCTCGCGATCTGGACGTGCAGTACAAGACCGCCTTTGTGCTGGCTTACAAGCTGCGCGAAGCCTGTCGGCTGAAACCAAGAACGAAACCCTTGAAGGCGAGGTCGAGATTGACGGCGCTTACTTTAGTGGCGTGGTGCGCGCCGAGGGCGCGCGCTTCTGCTACTGCGCGAACGCCTCTGGAGTCGATTTTTAGCAGCTCATTGGCGTGAGCTTCAGTTCCTTCGCCACAAAACCCGGCGGAGAAGAGTATGCTGCCTCGCCTATTCATTGGCCCAAGTCCGCTTGCCACGGCAGCTATCGTTGTCATTTTTACATCAGACGATCGTCGCGTGAGCAGTGGACCGCAAAGTTGCGAAGACGCAGTTGCCCTTTGCTTCTACTGTGCATAGAAGCCATTTGTGCGGGCAGAGGTACAAAAATGGGTGCGGTGCTGTGGGAATAAAATTCGAAAAGCTAAATAAACTGCGGGAGTCTCTACTAGAGGCAAATCACGATTTCCGCGCCAGCACCCAATTGTTCAATAGCTTGGATGTCGCGAAAATTGGTCGCGAAATGGATCTTGAAGGTCGTGGAACGCAGCGAGGCGAGGCTAACCAGCCCCCGAAAACGGCCAAGAATTTCGACGATATAGAGCACACAGTTATCGAGAGGGTCGAGGACGAAAAGAAGGCCGCACATCACACACTCGAAGACAGCCTACAGCTACTCTCCGGCCGATTGGCTGGCCTCGACTTTGAAGAGCAGTTTGGTCTGATCCGTCAGGCGAACGCCGCCAGTGTTTCCGATTTCAAGGCCTCGATCGCGGTGGGCCTGGACGAACTTCACGGATTGCGCAAATCGCTCAACGATGCGGAGAAAGAACACGACTGGTTCAAACAGAAGCACGGGCTTGTCCGGGCTGTGAGGGTTCAACACGGAGCGGCCCATGTTTTCCGAGTGTCCCTGCTAATCTTCCTGTTCCTCATTGAAACGGCGATGAACGGAAATTTCCTCGCAAAGGGAAATGAACAGGGATTCTTTGGCGGGCTCCTCGAAGCCGCCGCTTTCTCGTTTTTGAACATCGGCGCCGCTCTGCTGTTCGCAATATTCTGTGCACGCCTGGTGACTCACAGATCGCTTTTTGTGAAGTTGATCGGCGCGCTGTCGATAGTGGCCTATATCGGCTTGGCATTGACCATAAACCTAGCGCTTGCGCATTACCGCGAGGTTAGCGGGTCCTTTGTGGACGGAGCCGGCGTCGAGGTCGTGCGCAGCATGCTCGCCAATCCGGCTGGCCTTATGGACGTGAAATCCTGGCTTCTGTTCGGCATTGGTCTCATGTTTTCGATCTTTGCGTTTATCGACGGCTGGTTCGTTCTCGACCCATACCCGGGCTATGCGGGTGTCGAAAACAGATTGGTGGCTCGCCGGGAAGACTACATCGAGCGCAAGAGCGAGCTCATCGAGGCTCTGCAAGAGGTGCGCGATGAGCACAACGAGAAGGTGGAGGACATCGTCAAGCGGCTGGGGAGCAGACGCAGGGAGCATCGAGCGATCATCGACCATCGGTCGAGGCTGCTGACGCTCTTTGCGCAGCATCAAGACCAGCTGGAGCGAGCCTGCAACCAGCTTCTCTCAAAGTACAGGGAGGCCAATGTCCAGGCCCGCACAGAGCCAGCGCCAAAACATTTTGCCACACCCTACAAACTTGAGCGCATAAAACCCCTGATATCGTCCGACGATGAATGGAGCGAGAAGGACCTGGGCGCCTCAATTCGTGACGCGCAGGAAGAACTCAACGCTCAGGTGCGGCTCATCGGGCTGGAATGCGAGCGCGGGATCGAACAGTACCGAGATCTCGACAAGCTTCATCCGGATAGCGTGAATGGCTAGGCGGGGTCGCAGAAGAAAGAAAGGCAGTGGCGGCACAATTGTCGCAGCAGCCGGGTTGGCCGTGCTGTCGGCTGTGATGCTGGCCGGTTTTGTTTGGATGTGGTCGAGATCCGGGAAGGACCAAATCGACATCAGCACGAATTGCCCACTGAACGGACCTGTGAGCCTGACAGCGGTCTTGATCGACGCCACCGACCCGATTTCGCCGATAACCATGGCGGATCTGAAGAATGAATTCCGCAAGACCATTGGGCGCGTCGAGCCTGGCGGCTATCTCAAGATATTGACGCTGGGCGCGAGGCCCGGCGACCTGACTGTGATGTTTGATGGATGCAATTCGGGCGACGGCTCGACGGTCGACAGCTGGACGAACAATCCGTCTCGGCGGCAGAAGAAATGGGAAGATGCGTTCGAGGACCCTTTGACGAACCTTCCCGACCAGATTCCCAATGGAGAATCCGCGAGCCAATCTCCGATCATGGCCGGAATTCAGAAAATCAAACTGTCGCTATTCGATAGCAGTTTGGCGAAAGAGAAGACCGCTAAGCGAATAATAGTCGCGTCAGATATGATCGAACATACGGCGCTGTACTCACAATATCGTTCGGGTCTCGATTATCAGAAGTACCTTGATAGCGCGGCTGACAGGACTTACGGGACATCGCTCGATGGCGTCGGGTTTACGATACTCTACGTCGATAGGGCGAAGAAGCCATTTGGCTCTTTCGAACATGCAGAGTTCTGGACCCGGTGGGTTCAAAGCCATCATGGTGATTTTGAGAAGCTGGTAGGGTTGGAGGGGTTAAACTAATGGCCAAGAAGCGAGGGGAGTCGTTCTTAGGACATCCGAGCCTGCCCCTTTTCGTCTTTGCGACGCTAACCCTGGGTGGCTGCGTGTTCATCGCAATAGCCAAGCTGTCGGGCGTAGACCCTATAATGGCGGCGAGCGCACCGGTGTGCCTGATGCTCATCTATCTTGCCGCGTCCGTCTTCACCGGCAAGCTACGGCTCCACGATGAGCAAACAGGCGACAATCTCTACTACATGGGTTTCCTGTTTACGTTGACGAGTCTCGGCGTATCGCTGTTTCAGTTTGGTTCCGAAGGATCCACCGACACAATCGTGAGGAACTTTGGTATCGCGGTGACGTCGACGATCACGGGCATTGCTTTGCGGATCTTTTACAATCAGATGCGCCGCGATCCTGCCGACATCGAACGGACGGTCAGGCACGAACTCGCGGATATGACGCGGCGTGTAAGAGCCGAGATGGAAAGTGTAACCAGGGAATTCGCTGACTTTCGCCGCGTAAGCAATCAGATGTTGGAGGAGGGTTTTGCCGAAATCGCCGTTCAAGCGGAGCGGAACGGAGAGCACATAAGATCGGCCCTGGATAAAATCGCGATGGAATCGATCAGACCAGTTCAAGAGGCCTCGGGAAAGCTCAGCAATGCTTTGAGCCACAATTTTGGGCAGATCGAAAGTCAGTTCTCGTCGATCGCACAGCGCGTCGAGGCGGCAGCCGATCTGCTCGACAAAGCCAACAGCTCAATGTCCTCTTCAGTTGGCAGACTGGGTGAACAGGCCGAAAGCGTAGCCACCAAGTTGGAGAAGGTTGTCGTCCCTGATGAGGTCCTTAAGAACGATCTGGCGCCGATGGTGAAACTTCTTGGCAGCGCGGTCGCTCAGTATGCTGTCAAAACAGAGACGGCTTCGCAGGAACAGCAAGCCCGCATGGCGGGCATCGTTGATGCTGTGGCTAAAGTGGCCGCAGGTGTGGAAAAGGCTGTGGCAGCCGCAGAGCAAACAGCGGAGAGCGTCCAAGCGCAACAACGCTTGACCCAGGCGCTTGCCGCAGTGGTGCAAAAGCAAAGCAAGGACACCGGAGACCTTGTCGCAACCTTGGCAGGAAGAACCCTTCACGCGCCGAGGCCTGTTCCCCCTCTCAACGCTCCTATCGCGATTGAACAGCCACTGGCAGATCTGGCCGCAAATGACACCGTCGAGAGCGCACCAATTCGGGTCGAGCCTCAGCCCCAACCAGACGCTTTCCAAACTCTGGGAAGCGAGCCTCCCGCCGAACGAACGGAACCGCCTAAGCGAACCAGTTGGTGGGGCAGGTGAGTGACGCTGGCGGGACTTCGGTCGTCTTCGAGCGCAAGGGTTATGGCCGCGGTTTGATACTGGGCCTGACCATGGCCGAGACGATGCTGCTTTTGGTGTTCTGCCTGTTGCTAGCAGCCGGTGCTATCATCACGAAAAAGCAGAAAGAGACCGATGAGGCACTGCGAGCCACTCAATCAAACAAGGAAAACGTGCAGAGGCTCGAAGCCGAGAACAAGCGGCTTGTGGCTCAGATAAAAGCGGTGTTTCAGCCCACGAGGGGAGGAACCGTTCCCGACGAACAATGGCGCGAGCTGGTCCTGGCCAAGGATGCTGTTAAGTCGGTCAAGGAAGCAGGTATTTCTCTGGAGGAGGTCGTGCGAAATGCCCCTGTCGCGAAAGTCCTTGCGGACAACGACATAAGCGTTGATCAGACCAAGGCCATGATAGATGCGGCGAAGGTCTTGAGAGAATTTGGTTACGCCGGCACCGACAAAGGGCTGCAGGATCTGGCTGATGTGCTCAAGGAGGCTGCAGAGCCGACGCAAGCAGCAAAACCTCACGATTGGCCGCCGATCATCAGTCTCAGCGAACTGGATGGCTATAATTTCGATACCGGAAGCGCAGAGCTTTCGAATGCCTTCAAAACAAAGTTGCGCGATCTTGCGAAGACCATCGCCGGGACTGCGACCTCGTACGGTGTCGACGTGATTGAGGTAATTGGACACACGGACGAACAGGCAATGGCGGGCGAATCCTCCAACATGGACAAGGGGCTCCAACCGGTCCTGTCAGGGAAAGTGGAAATCGGCTCACTCCATCCCGCCGACAATGCCGGTCTTGGGCTGGCCCGCGCGATCTCAGTTACAAGTGTGCTCAGTGACATGCCCGCATTAAAGGGGTTTACGATTTTGCCGATGTCTGGTGGTCAGCTCATCCTGCCCGGCGATCATCTCACCGACGGAGCGCAGATGGGCGATGTACGGGCTCGAAGGCGCATCGAGATTAGGGTGAGGCAGCGATCAAAATTGGCGCGGGTTGGTGGCGCCAAGCCATGAATGGGGACGAGAGACTGGCGCCTTAGCCGGTACGGCAGTTGAGTTGGGGGGGTGGGCTATGGGGTTTTACGTTCGAAAATCGATCAGTGCGGGACCATTCCGCTTTAACTTTTCGGCCGGTGGGGTTGGCGCTTCCGTTGGCGTGAAGGGCCTCCGCATCGGCACTGGGCCAAGAAGTCACTACATCCACGCCGGCGTGGGTGGGCTCTACTATCGTGGCACTTTAGGCAAGGCCAGCGCGAAGAAGGTAGTTCAGCTCTCTCAAACCCCATCTGCGCCGCAACCCCGTCCACAATTCTCGCCCCCGGAATACGTCTCTGACGGCGTCGTGATGAGAGAAATCGAGTCCCGCGATGTGGTGGAAATGCGTGACGAGACATTCGCCAATGTGCTCGATGAAATCAATGCCACGCAATCGCAGACGCGGCTGTCCGTAGCACTCGCGGTTTTGTTCGGGATTGCAGGTTTCCTTGTGGGGACCAAGCTCGGAGGAGCCGCACTGGTGCTGGGCATAGGTGCCTTTGTGCCGGGTATGCTCATTGGCAAATGGTTTGACAGTTACCGCCGGGTGAGCGTGCTCTATTACGATCTGGAAAAAGACGCGGAGGCCGCCTACGGGCGACTTGTCGGCGCGTTCGAAACTCTCACCGGCTGCGCAGGGAGATGGCATGTCGCTGCCGACGGCAAGATAGAGGATCTGACTGCTTGGAAGCGAAATGCCGGGGCCAGCATGCTGGTCGACAAAAAGCCTACGACACTTACAAGCTCCTTGCCGAAGGTTGTACGCAGCAACGTTACTCCGCCTTCAATCCATGTGGGTCGGCAGGTGCTCTTCTTCATGCCTGACCTCGTGCTGGTGAAGGACGGAAACCGATACGGCGCAGTCGGATATGCCGATCTGCAGACCCAATTCGCCCCGAGTAATTTTATCGAGACCGGCAAAGTTCCATCTGATGCGGAGATCGTGAGCTACACCTGGGCTCACCCAAACAAAAACGGCGGGCCTGACAAGCGCTTCAAAGAAATCGGCAGATCCCTGTATGCCGCTACGAAGCGTTGCGGTTTTCTAGCCCGTCCGGACTTAACGAGCTGGTGGAATTTTCCAAGACAAACGTCAGCCAGCCCTTTTGCCAGGCTCTATCGGCACTCGCGCAATTGCATCGAAGCTCCGACCGCCAATTCATAACGCGAAATCCGCACACTAGGGAGTGATGGTTGGGGATGGGCTCAAAGCGTGAGCCCAGGTCAGCAAACGCGTTCGCACGGAATCCCGTCGCTATCTCGATCCAACTTGCTCCCCCATGAGCAGTTGGCGAGATACCAACGTGCTTCTTCGCAAGAAGAAATCTGCGTGCACAAGCGGCGAGGTTGGCATGAGTAGCTCTGTGCTACTTGGCGACGGCTGACAAGCCCAAAGGGGCTTTTGGTTGGGCTCGCAGCTTCGGCATGTTGTTCGCGCCAATCCCAAGGGTTGTCAAACGTCCCAATCCAGATTCCAACCTTTGCGGTTTCAGCATTAGTTTGCTGTTGCGCATAGGCGCCGTGGCTATAGCGGGGCCAGTCCAAGGCTTGGCCATGTTCGACCATCCAGGACGCGACGCTGACACCGTCCGCGCGCCGACAATCGCCGACGAAGCGACGGTACCGATCCCATGAAACAAATGTGCATTGGACAGGCTGCGAAGCCGCAAGGAAATTCGCCAATGCTTCGGCCGCCCGGCGCCCGCAGGGGTATTGATGTGCGCTAGCGTCATTGCAGTATTGGCGGCTTTCGGGTGCATCGATGCCGTTGAAGCGGACGCGCTGCCCGTGGATCTCTATCGTGTCTCCATCAATCACCGATGCTATGCCTACAATCGGCCCCCGTCTCGACCCGGCCGAGTTTGCTATATCGAGACCACGTAACTGGTCACCCGAGCCTGTAAAATAGTGGGTCGCGTAAGCAGCCAAGGCCACCACGATCACCACGATCAGAGGCAAGCGCACATCTGGAGAGAAACGTCTGCGGACGATTGGTTCCGCGCCGCGCCTTGGTCGCGCGCGGCGACGATGAGAATAGCGATTGTTATTCAATTTCCGATCCTTTGTGAAACGCAAGCTGCATGATTTGTAACGTGCCTCTGCACCATTCATAGGCGCCTTTTTCGCTGGCGCTGGTTTGCCTTGTAGTTCGGCGCTTTGAACACCATGGTGCCTTCGCAGATCAGCCCGAAGTCACGACTTTGTAGTTACCTTTTCCGTAAACACGAGCATCTTTCCGCGCTGGAGCCTACAAGTTTTCTTGGAATGAAATTAGGAGGCAGATTCAAAAAGAAGTCGGCTTGTGCGCCAGTTGGTCGTGGCCGGCGAGGCGGATGCCAGAGCTGCCAACACCTCGTCCACACGTATGATGGCATTTTGTCCGAAAGGGAACCTCGAGATCAAGGTGGGGATGCGAAGTGTCCGGAACATTAAACAAACATCCGCAATTTTTCCACCAAGCCGCAGTGGTCACAATACTAAACGATTGAAGTGTTGGTGGTTGCCATTCGAGGTTGAAAAACCAGCATTTTATGTTGCGGACAGCCCCTGTCTAGGCTCTATGTGTCCAGCCTATCAGGGGGGTGTGAGTGTCGGAAGTTGAAAAATCGGTCTTCCAAAGCGATCTGCCTTTAGAGGAAAAGCTCGAGCGAGCCAGGATGGAATTGCTCGACCTTTCTGCTCGCAACCGACTTTTGAATGTGCCACGGTTTTCAAAGAGCGCGAAGACGATCGATATTGTCGACGAGAGGTCGTCTGAGATCTATCGATTGCTGGTGAGCGAAGGAAAGGCTTTTACCTTCCTGGCCGGCAAGCCGGATCGGCCGAAGGCAGGCCAGGTTGAAAGCAGCCCTCCAGACGAGGAAATCGACTATTCCCCCGTTGCTCTTGCTCAGCCTGAGGACGAAGGATTCGACGATAGAGGGGTATCTGCGCGACATTCTGACACCAAGCTTCAGACGAGGATGACCCCAACGGGGCTGCAGCGCCGGCTCCTTGATCTCTACCACGATGCCCGCACACTTGAGGAAGAGCAGGGCGTCAATATCCTTTTTCTGGCCCTTGGCATGCTGAAGTGGATTGACCCGAGCAACAAAGAAAACATCCGTCAGGCTCCTCTCATTTTGGTCCCGGTACGGCTGGAGCGAGGGGCCGCTGGAGAAAAGTTTCGGCTGCGAGCTCGTACGGAAGATCTTACCGCAAACCTCTCCTTGGAACTCTATCTCGACCGCATTCACAAGCTCGCCCTGCCGCGTTTTGAAGTAGGAGACGACTTCGACGTCTCGGCCTATCTCGATGCCGTTGCCGAAGCAGTGTCGACCAAAGAGGGTTGGCAGGTGCTTGCCGATGATATGGTGCTCGGCTTCTTCTCGTTCGCTAAGTTCTTGATGTACCGTGACCTGGATCCGGATCTCTGGCCGGATGGCGCAAAGATTATCGAACAACCGAAGATCCGCTCGCTTCTTTCAGATGGTTTCGAAACACGCGAACCGCTGATGTCGGACGACATTGCGATTGATCCGCATATCGCGCCTGCCGAAATGTTGCATATCGTCGACAGTGACAGTTCTCAGACGCTGGCGATCCATGATGCAAGAAAGGGTCGCGACCTCGTTATCCAAGGTCCTCCCGGGACAGGAAAATCGCAGACGATCGCAAACATTATCGGGTCGGCCGTTGCCGATGGAAAGACCGTGCTGTTCGTTGCGGAAAAAATGGCCGCACTTGAGGTCGTGAAGCGACGGCTTGACACTGCGGGGGTGGGGGACGCCTGCCTTGAGCTCCATAGCAACAAGGCAAACAAGCGCATGATGCTGGATGAGTTGCGGCGCACCTGGCAACTCGGATCGCCTCGCGGACAGCTTGCTTCTTCCCTTACTGAACGCCTGCTGGAGGCTAGGGATAAACTCAATGCACATGCTACAAGGATGCATGTTCCATTTGGAACGTCCGAACTCACTCCATACCAGGTTCTTGGCCAGCTAACCCGACTAAGGCAGAACGGGCAAAAGCCAGTTGATATTGAACTTGAGGATGCCACCGCTTGGACGAATGACGGTGTCTCGCAACGTCGCAAACTTCTCGATGACGTGTCTCAGCGGATCAACGAGATCGGCTTGCCGATCCACCACCCATGGCGGGGAGTTGGCCTGGATGTCGTTCTACCAACGACCATTGAGAGGCTCGTCCCACGCATTGCGTCGTCGCTGGATCAAGCAAAGGCTCTGCACGCCAAACTGGCCGATATTGCTGAGCGGATCGAGGCGAAGCCTCCGCAAATCCTCAGCGACAGCGGCGAGGTAGAAGATCGCGCTGAGCTTCTCGCGTCCGCACCTGGACTTCCTGCCGAGGCGCTAGTCTCGCCGGTTTGGGATGAGCGTCCAAAGGACATTGCATCGCTTCTCTGGACAGGAACAGATTTCAACCGCAAATCCGAGGAACTGTCGGAGCAGTTGGTGGCGACGGCTATCGACACGCCAATTGAAGGTCTCGAGACAGAGCTTGCTAAGCTTCCTTCAGACTTTCCGAAAGATGGTTTCGTTCGTGCGCGCCAGCTAACCGTGTTGCTCCCACGCTTAAGAGAAGAAGCTGAGCGGCTAAATCAAGAACTGGGGTCTACGGTTTTACCGGACACGCTTGCAGGACTCCTCAGGTTAGTGATGACCGGCGAGAGAGTTGCGGCAGCCCCCGATGCGAGCCCTGAGGCATTCGCAGCCACAGTTTGGGACTCCGGGCTGGAACAGGCTGGTGACCTTGCCGACAGCGTAGCAACGCTAGAGACTGCTAGAGCCGAGCTTCAGGGCAAAGTTGTTGATGCCGCGTGGAGTACCAACGTAGCCGCGGCGCGGCAAGCGCTCGCCGAGCACACGGGAATATTGAAAGCATTGAATGGCGACTACCGTCGTGCCACTGCACTTGTGCGGGCTATTTTGCTGGCCCCTAGCGCGCCTGCGGCGGAGATAGTGGGTCTCCTCGACATTCTAATGAAGGGCCAAGCGGCCGCAGCAAAAGTGCGCGAAGGCGACGCCTTTGGCCGTTCCGCCTTCGGAGCCGATTGGCGCGGTGAGAGATCGTCTTCGGCACCACTCCAGGCCTTAGTGGAGTGGATGCGCACGCTGAGGGGACTTGGCTCGGAACCGCGAATTATAGCCGGGCGGATGGCGGAGCGCTCTGAAGCGGGCGCGCGTGCGGTGCGAGTTCGTAAGGTGATCGACATCGGTCAGCCGATTATCGAGGGGTTTTGGAACGATTTAGGCCACCTTGCGTCATCCATGCAAGGTGACGTGGCTTCCGCCGAGCGGGCCTCGCTGCAACTGATGGAAGCGAAGGCAAAGACTGTATCTCAAGCCGATGACGCGTCACGACAGGTGCTGACTGACGTTCCAGATCTGATCAGTGAGCGGGTGGAGATACTGCGCCGACTAGGCAGACTACAAGCGCTTGATCAAGAGATCGAGGACGGGGAAAGCCTTGGCAAGTTCGCATTCGGCTCGTCGTGGCTCGGTCGAGGATCCGATTGGGCCGCGCTCGCGCAAGCCGAACTTTGGCTGAGAGAAAATGGCTCAATCCGGCATTTGGCTGCGCGGTTGCCTGAAAGAAAAGAGATCGCAAACTTGGCGCGTTCAGCGCGTGAAGCGGCCCAAGCGGCAGCGCGGGAATTGAAGGCGCTTGCAGGGGATTTGAAAGCCGATGCTCCCTCCTTGTTTGGAGTAGACGATTTTCCAGACGTCGCGATAGTCGAGGTTGTTTCTCGACTGGAGGGGTGGCTCGATCATCAGGAACAGCTCTCGAAATGGGTTGCCTATGGAGAGCGATCCGAAACAGCCCGAAAGGCTGGACTGGGACAGTTGATAGACGGCCTGGCCGACGGCCAGATTACAACAGGATCGGCGCGATCAGTCTTCGATATGGCCTACTACGAACGCATGTTTCTAGCGATGGCGACCGATGAGCCGGAGCTGGCAAGGTTCGACGGGGAACTGCATTCCAGGGCTGTACGTGACTTCGCCGATCTGGACCGACAGAGGATCAAGTCCGGTGCCATCGAAGTTGTGACGGCTCATCACCGAAAAATTCCTTCAAGAGACGGCGGAGCTGGACCAGTCGGACTGCTTCGTTCTGAGATGGCGCGCAGACGGGGCCACATGCCTATCCGGCAGTTGATGCAGAAGGCAGGGCCTGCCATCCAGGCACTCAAGCCAGTGTTCATGATGAGCCCGCTTTCGGTGGCCCAATTCCTGTCGCCCGGCAGGATGTCCTTCGATCTTCTTGTGATGGACGAGGCGTCTCAGATACAGCCTGTGGACGCGCTTGGCTCGATCGCCAGGGCCAATCAGGTGGTCGTTGTTGGCGACGAACGCCAACTGCCACCCACGACATTCTTCGCGAAGGTGACAGGCTCGCAGTCTGAAGATGACGAGGGTGAGGGCGCGCAGGTCGCCGACATAGAAAGCATCCTCGGCCTGTTCACGGCCCGCGGCTTGCCGCAGCGTATGCTCCGCTGGCACTACCGTAGCCGTCACCAATCTCTGATCGCCGTATCGAACAGCCAGTTCTACGAGAACCGGCTTTTCATCGTGCCAAGCCCCTATACCCAAGAGGCAGGCATGGGGTTGCGGTTTAATCATGTGCCAGAGGGGGTCTTCGACTCCGGTGGCACAGGAACCAATCCGGTAGAGGCGAGAGCAGTAGCCGAAGCGATCATCCGTCATGCGAAGGTGAACCCGCGAGAGACTCTAGGCGTTGCAACATTTTCGGTTAGCCAACGCCGCGCGATCCAGGATGAACTCGAAGGGCTGCGGCGACTAAATCCCGATACGGAGGAGTTCTTTCACGCGCACCCCAGCGAGCCATTCTTCGTCAAGAGCCTTGAAAATGTTCAAGGCGATGAGCGCGACGTGATCATGATCTCAGTGGGGTATGCCAAGAATGCGCAGGGGTACATGGCCATGCGTTTCGGCCCTCTTGGTGCGGAAGGCGGCGAGCGTCGGCTCAACGTCCTCATAAGCCGCGCCAAGCGCAGCTGCGAAGTATTCGCGTCCATCACAGACGAGGACATCGACCTGGAGCGTGGCAAAGGGAAAGGCATCTTCGCCTTCAAGCTCTTCTTGCACTACGCGAGAACAGGGCGAATTTCGCTTGCCCAGGCCACGGTTCGCGAAATGGATTCAATCTTTGAAGAGCAGGTAGCCAACGCGCTGATCGGAAAGGGTTACCAGGTTCATGCTCAGGTTGGCATTGCAGGCTTCTTCATCGATCTCGCGGTTGCTGATCCGGAGAGGCCAGGCCGCTATATTCTTGGCATCGAATGTGATGGCGCAGAATATCATTCATCGCGCTCGGCCCGAGATCGAGACCGGCTACGGCAGTCTGTTCTGGAAGACCATGGTTGGATAATCCATCGCATCTGGAACGCTGACTGGTTTCAGAGGCCACGCGAGCAGCTGGAGCGAACCATATTAGCGATTGAGGCTGCGAGAAAAGAGCTCGATGAGCGGGCCGAATTGGGGGTCCAGAGAAATCGTGCTGTAGCCGTGCAGGTTGTTACGGTCGACAGAGGCAACGTGACGGAAATCGGTCTCGAAAGCACAAAGGGATCCGAGATACCCAATCGAGCCTACGAAGAGGCCGAACTAAACCGACCGGGATCGTTCGAACTCCACGAGACGCCCAGCGGAATCATGGCCGGACTGGTCGAGCAGGTGGTGGCTATAGAAACACCAATCCATGTCGACGAAATAGTTTCGCGTATTCGGGGCGCGTGGGGTCTGCAGCGGGCCGGTGGCAGGATTCAGGATGCAATCGAGCGAGGGGTAGGCATAGCGCAGAGAGGTGGTGCAGTAGCCCGTCGAGGCAGCTTCTGCTTCAAGCCAGGTGCTCCTGTTCGTCTCAGGGATCGCAGCGGCGTCGTGTCCGCTGGATTGCGCAAGCCCGAAATGATTGCGCAGGACGAAGTCGCCCAAGGCGCCATGGAAGTCGTGAAATCCAACCTCGGTGCGACGGAGGAAGAAATCGCAATAACCGTTGCGAGAATGCTGGGCTTCAAAGCCACAAGTGCACAATTGCGGCAGTTGATTTCAGCTGGGGTCGCCGATTTGATTGCCAAGGGCTTGCTGCGGCCCCAAGACGGTTTGTTGGTGGCCGGCGAGTCCGCGAGCGAGGCATTAGCTGAAGTGTGACCGGGCATTGTAGAGCCCTCGTTGCAATCTCTGTTGAAGCTCGGAACACCTCTTTTGCTGGCGGAGGCCGAATGGCATTTCGATTCGTACACACGGCCGATATTCATCTCGACTCGCCGCTGCGTTCGCTCGCGATGCGTAATCCCGATCTTGCCGGGCTCGTGGGCGACGCCAGCCGCCAGGCATTCGTTTCGATAGTGGATCTCTGCCTAGAGGAACGCGTGGATGCGTTGGTAATAGCCGGCGACTTATACGATGGTGATCAAACCTCGATGAAGACGGCGCGGTTCCTGGCAGCGCAGATGACACGCCTGCACCAGGCCGGCATCAGGGTTTTCAAGATCCGCGGCAATCATGACGCCCTGTCGCGGATTTCCAAACAGCTGGTGTTTCCTGACACCGTGACCATTTTTGGCGGTCGTGCTCAGTCGGTATTGCAGACAGCCGGCGGTGTGGACGTCGTTTTCCATGGTTTGAGCTTTGCGAACCCTAAGGCGCCGGACAGCCTGCTGCCCAAATATCCGGCTGCTCGCGAAGGAGCCGTCAATATTGGCATCATGCATACCAGTCTGGCCGGATCGCCCGGTCACGACGTTTACGCGCCCTGCAGCATCGCTGACCTGCACGCCCACGGTTTCGACTATTGGGGGCTTGGCCACATTCATCTTCGCCAAGTCCATTCCGGCGCAAGCACGGTGGTGATGCCGGGAATACCGCAGGGGAGGGACATTAACGAGGCCAGTGAGAAATCAGTTTCCCTAGTAACGGTGCGCGACGACCGTTCGGTGGAGGTCGAGGAAAGGCTGACCAGCGTTGCGCAGTTCGAGCGGGTCAGCGTCGACCTTACCGGAGCAGTTGAGTGGCCGGAAGCCGTCGCGCGTGTTCGCTACGCACTCGAAGAGATGCGGGCCACCGTCCGCTCGCGTCATGCTGTGGCCCGCGTTGGCCTAACAGGAACATCACCACTGATGTGGGCGCTGATCCGCGACAAGGACCTCCTTCTTGCCGAAGCCGAACAGGCTGCGGAACAACTGGGCCATACGTGGGTGGAGAAGCTCGAGCTTGACCTCGCGCCACCTCGGGCGGAGACGGCCGAGGATACTGCTGATCCGATTTTCGAACTCGAGCAATCCATGCGCGCCGATGCCACCTCGGATGCCTTCCGCGCCGAGGCGAGGGCGTTCGTCCAAAGGATGGTCGCCGACCTTCCGGCCGACGGACGGGATTTTGCTGGGAAGGACGAAGCCGGGCTGGAACGGTTCCTCGATCAGGTGCTTTCCAAGGGCGCAGACTTGGTGACTTCCCGCCTTAAGTCCGGTGGATCGTCATGAGGCTGCAGCGCCTTGACCTCATTCGCTATGGAAAGTTCACCGATGGTACGATCGACTTCGGACCCAAACCGGAATCCGGACCTGATCTGCATATCGTGTTTGGCCTGAATGAGGCCGGCAAATCGACAGCGCTTTCCGCCTATCTAGATTTGCTGTTCGGCATCGAGGAACGGAGCCGCTACAACTTCCTGCATGAGTACAGCGCCATGCGCATCGGTGGGGTGCTGGAACTGGCCGGCTCCGAGCACACGTTCACGCGTACGAAACAGCGTACTAATTCGCTATTGAACGCGACGGGCCAATCGGTGAGCGAGGTGGCGATCACGGCGCATCTCGCCGGACTGTCGCGTGACGCTTACACGACTATGTTTTCACTCGATGACGAGACGCTGGAAGCCGGCGGAAAATCGATCCTGGAGTCGCGGGGCGACCTCGGCAAGCTCCTCTTCACGGCCAGCGCCGGTCTTGGGAACGCAAGCGATACGTTGAACGGCCTCGAGGCCGAAGCAGACGCGCTGTATCGGAAGCAGGCGCATGGCACCGAACTGGCGCTGCTGAAGAAGCGCCTTGTTGACGTGAAGTCGCGCAGGGATGCGATCGACACACTTGCATCGACCTATGAGGGGCTGGAGGCCGAACGTCTCGATGCATCGCAGCAGTACGGCCGAACCATCAGCGATCGGGCGGTGCTGGTGGCCAGGCTGGATACTATTGCTCGTTACGTACGTGCTGCGCCGATGCTGGCGGATATGCGCCGCAAGATTGCCCGGCTGGATCAGCTGCCGGACATCACCTCCCCAGCCCGGACATGGACGGGAAGTGTCACCGAACTGATCGATGACGATGCCAGCCTCAGAACGCGACTGTCCGCAAACATCGATGAGGTCGAGCGGCTGTCGGCAAAAGTCACTGCGGTCGACGAGGACGAACGGATCCTGTCGATTTCCGAACGCATTCGCAGCCTGGCGGAGGGCAAGGTGCGCCATACCGCGGCTGGCTTTGACTTGCCCACTCGCAGGATGGGGCTGCAAATCCTCAACAACACCGTGGCAAGCTGCCTTGCCGCGTTGGGCCGGTCTTCCGAGCCGGATCCTGCCGCACTGCTTCTGCCTGCCGTCACAGTTGGCGTCGTTCGCGCTATGGTCGAGCAGAGGTCCGGTATTGCTACGGGCGCGCGCGCCGCCCGCGACGAGGCGGCGGCAGCACTCGATGCGTTGCAGGTGGCAAGGCAGCGGGTCGGCGAGGAAAGGGCGGTGCCCGAACCCGCCAGGGCAAGGCTGGGCTCGGCTTTGTCGAAAGCGCGAGCAAGCGGACACAAGGCAGAGATCAAGACGGCTCGCGAGGCGGGAGATGCGGGAACAATCCGATGGAAGGCATCGCTGGCTCGCTTGCGTCCATGGAACGGAGATGCCCTCGCTCTCGCCAACGTTGCGGTTCCGAGCGCCGGGCAGATTGCCGCCTGGAAGACAGTAGCGTCAGTACTGGCAAGGAACACCGCGGTACTTGCCGAACGCCTCGCCGAATACGAGGGCAACCATGCAATGCTCGCCGCACGATTGGATGCCCTTCGAGCCTCGGTCGACGTTGTCGACGATGAAGCGGCTGCCGCCATCCGCCGTCTCCGCGATGATGCGTGGGCAACGCACCGCGCAGTGTTGACTGGTGACACCGCTGACGATTTCGCCGTGGCACTGACGCGCGATGACGTTGCCAGCGCAGGCCGGCTGGCCGGCGCGGCGGATCTGGCCGAGATCCGGGCAATGACGCGTGCCCTGGCCGAGGCCACGGCCAACCTGTCACGAAACGGCATCCAAAGCCAACAGCTCGTCAAGGATGCGGATACCCAATTGTTGGAAATCCGTGTGGCCGCCAGCGAGCTCCTCGGAGAAGCCCTGGAACCTTCGTCTGAGCGCCTGATCGAAAGGATCGAGGATCAGATCGAGGCGCGCAGCGATGCGCTCGCTTCCTGGGAGCAGATCGAACTTGCTCGCTTGAAAGCCGAGCGAGCCGCTGACGCCGGCGAGCAGATACACTTGGAAATGAGAGCGGCGCTGGAAAGCGTCGGCATAGTATCAGAGCCCGGCGACACCCTCGAAGCAATCATGGCCATCGCGGAGCTGTTTCTGGACCGGCAGCGCAAGGTGGACGCCGAGTATGCCGAGGCGCTCAGAATGGTGAGTTCCAAAGAAGAGGATCTAGCTGCCCGACGGGTTGCGGTAGGGGTGGCGGAGCGTCGCGAGGAGGAATGGCTGGCCGGCATTACCGAAGCGCTCAAGGGAACGTGGCTCGAAAGCGGTCTGTCCGCGTCAGGCGTTGGCGCTGTGCTCGATCAATTGGCCGAACTGTCAAGAAGCCTGCAGGAACGGGAGGATCTGCAGCTGCGTATTGACAAGATGGAGGCCGACAGGGCCAATTTTCTGGTCGAGGTCATCGCCGTTGCGGTCGAAGCCGACGAGCCGACGAAGGATGGCGAGCCGGAGCAGTTGGCCACCCGCCTTGCCGAGCGCCTGGAGCGTGCCGAGCGGACACGTGAAACGAAGGCAAGCCTCGGCAACGAGCTGAAGCGCCTCAAGGAGGCGCGCGAAATCCTCGACACCGAGATTTCGGCACACGAACGCCGCAAGAATGAAGTGCTGGGCGTCTTTGGCGTCGCCACTCTGTCCGAGGTAGTCGAACGCGACGAGCTGCTGCGTGAGCGCGACGGCTTGCGCACTACCGTCGCCGAACTTGAGGAACGGGTAGTGGCGGAACTCGCAGTCGATGGATTCGACCAGGCACGCTCGATCCTGGAAGCGATCGATTTCGACAGCCTCGCGGTCGAGAAGGCTGAGGGCGAGCAGCGGCTTCGCCAGTTCGATGAAATCATCCAGCAACAGCTGATCCGACAGACCCGCGCGGCAGACAAGTTGGACGCCATCGGCGGTGACAGCGCGGTTGCCCGCCTGGATGCCGAACGGCGCACAACCCTGTTGGAAATCGAGGAGAAGGCCGTTCGCTACATTGAGCTGAAGCTTGGTATCATGTCGGCTGGAAATGCTTTGCGGATCTACCGTGAGAACCACCGTTCGGGGATGATGGCGAGTGCATCAGACGCATTCAAGCTAATGACCCGTGGGCAGTATTCAGGCCTTACAACCCAGCCCGTCAAAGGCGAGGAGGTTCTCATCGCGGTGCAGCGCGACGGGCAATCCAAGCTCGCTGAAGCGCTTTCGAAGGGCGCGCGCTTTCAGCTCTACCTAGCACTGAGGCTCGCCGGTTATTACGAGTTCGCCCAATTCCGGCCCTCGGTTCCCTTCATCGCCGACGACATCATGGAAACCTTTGACCATATTCGCTCGGAGGAAGTTTTTAGATTGTTTGGGGAGATGGCGAACACAGGTCAGGTCATCTATCTCACGCACCACAAGCACCTATGTGAAATCGCCAAGGCTGTTGTGCCACAATCTACCATTCACCAGCTGGATTAGGCTCGATTAGAATTCGCGTCAAAACGGATCAACTAACCAACTCGGCTGACATAGGAACCTTCGATCGAATCCATCATGACGTCCCATAGAGGCTGAGAAATGCCTATTTTGTTCTGCAATGTTGCGTGGATGAACGACTTCGCCGGGCGGAGCGCGGATGACCCGCCTCTCGGTGGCGGGGCATTTCGAGTAAGCAGGGTTATTGCGCCGAAGAATGCAACTTTGTTGCAGCCAATGACGGTTACGTTTACGTCGCTTCGAGACGATTAAGGGCGAATTGGATCGGCAGGTGCGCCCACAATATGGGTTCAGTTCAAGGGGCGTAACCCGCCCAGCACTACAAGGATAAGATCAGGTCGCTAGGACGCTCGCCGAAAATGCATTCGTGCTGCCCCGGAGGGATAGGCACCGTGTCAAAGGGTGGAGTGGCCAGGCAAGCTGATGGTATGCGAACGATACGACAGATCGATCCGCCAGAGCATTCGTCAAGAGAGTAAAGGCATTATCGAAGGCGAGCCAGTCGCTCCCGTCGGGGCATCGCCCGCAAGCGGAGGATCGCGCCGCGCCGTGCATGCGATTGGACCTCTCGTCCCGCTGCGCTGCTGAGATCTCTCCTGTCAGGCGGTCTAGGTTCCGCGCTTCGGGCCGAGCAGGAAAACTATGAGGGCAGCGACGAACGTGGCAACAGCACTGTAGGCAATGGCGCTGGCGATCCCCGCATTCTCCACCAATAGCCCGCCGAAAATCGCGCCGGCTGCGATTGCCACTTGGAATGCAACGACCATCAGCACACCGGCGCTTTCGGCCTGCTCGGGAACGGCCCGCCGCACCATCCACGTCTGTAATCCCACCGGCACCGCGCCGAAGGCAAAGCCCCACGCGCCAACCGCAATCCCCGAGGCGAAGGCCGATGCCCCCGCCGTCAGTAGCGAAACAGCCGCTATCCCTATGAGCAGCGGTGCAAGGGCCGCGACTGCCTTGAGACTGTACTCGGCCAGAAGCCCGCCGGCCAAATTGCCGAAGAATCCGCCGATGCCAAAAGCAAGCAACACAAGCGAGATCGTCTCGACGTCAAGCGCGGGAATCTTTTCGAGGAAGGCGCGGATATAGGTGATTCCGGCGAAGTGGCCGGAAGCGACCAGCAGGATGACAAAAAGCGCAACCTTGACCATCGGAATTTTTGCCACATCCAGCAGGCTGCGGACGCTAGTCACTCCAATCGGAGGCAGTCTCGGAATGGTTATGAGCTGCACGAGCAGTGTAGCGACGCCGCCGGCTGCGGCGAGCATGAAGGCGCTTCGCCATCCCCAGATATCGCCGACATAAGCGCCGATTGGAGCTGCGCAGACGGTAGCTACGGAAACGCCGGTGAGGATGGTCGACATAGCGCGAGGCAGGAGGTGGCTTGGAACGAGCCGCATCGCCAGTGCTGCCGACATCGACCAGAAGCCTCCGAGCGCTATGCCGAGCACGACGCGTGCAGTCAGGAGAACCGCCAGCGACCACGCGCCGGCCGCCAGAACGTCCGACAGGATCAGCAGGACCGTCATGGTCCACATGACGGTCCTGCGGTCCAGGCGCTTTGTGATGATGGCCACCGTCGGCGCCGAGATCGCCCCGACGATAGCTGTCGCCGTCATCGCCTGCCCAGCCGCTCCCTCGCTGATACCGAGATCATGCGCGAGGGGCGTGAGCAGGCTGACAGGCAGAAACTCTGCCGTGACCAGCCCGAAGGTGCCCAAGGAAAGCGAAATGACGGCACCCCATGCCGGGCCAGACGGTGGGACTGGCTTTTCTGGGTCGTGCAGAACAGCGTTCATAACGCCTGCTGCGGATCGGGTCATGAACGAAGTCTCCACTTTGATGCAATGCAACGTGATGTTGGCTGCCTTGACCCAAATCTAAAAACACAAGCGCATTTCCCGGCGGCGTTGTACGGAGGAGGGGATGTTCATTGCTTCGCGATACTTTGTGACGGTGCGACGCGCAACATCAATGCCGGTTTCCTTCAGCCGGACAGCGATGTCCTCGTCGGAAAGCACGTCGCCGGGAGATTCTGCGGCAATGATCGCTTTGATCCGATGCCGGACAGCTTCGGCAGAGTGCGCATCGCCGCCTTGGCAGGACGCGATCGCGACGGTGAAAAAATACTTCAGTTCAAAAACTCCGCGCGGGGTAAGCATGTACTTGTTCGAGGTCACCCGGCTTACCGTCGACTCGTGCACGCCGATCGCGTCAGCGACGGTTCTAAGATTGAGAGGCCGCAGGTGGGCGACGCCATGTTCCAAAAAGGCATCCTGCTGACGCACGATTTCAGCCGCAACCTTAACAATCGTCTTGGCGCGCTGATCGAGGCTGCGGATTAGCCAGTTCGCGTTTTGCAAGCATTCTTCGAGAAATGCTTGATCTTTCGAATTTTGGGCAGTCTGACGCGTGACTTCGGCATAGTAGGTTTGGTTGATCAGCAGCTTCGGCAGCGTGGCGGGATCAAGTTCGATCTGCCACCCGCCTTGCGGCGAGGGCGTGACCCAGACGTCGGGTATGATTGATTCAGACGCACCGGATTCGAATCTGTTCCCAGGCTTTGGGTCGAGCGCACGAACCTCATGCATCATGTCGAGAAGGTCTTCTTCATCGACGCCGCAATGCTGCTTCAGCGCCTCAAAATCGCGTCGCGCAAGCATTTCAAGATGGGCAACCAAAGCTGCCATTGCCGGGTCGAGCCGGTTTCGCTGGCGCAACTGAATCTCGAGGCATTCTCTGAGACTTCGCGCAAAAACTCCCGGTGGATCAAATTGTTGCAAGGTTCCGAGAACCCGTTCCACAACAGCCTCATGGACATTTAGGCTCTCGGCCAGCTCCAAAAGGTTTGCCCGAAGATAGCCAGTGTCTTCCAGATCGGCGGCAAGCTGGCCAGCGATCAGCCGCTCCTGTGGTGTGAACGCAGTGAGGGCGATCTGACGAGCGACATGGTCGTGCAATGTTTCGGCGAGGGTAGCAAACTCGTCGAGGGAAGGGCCATTGCCCGGCGGGTTGTTGGTCGTGTTGCGAAGTGATTTCCATTGCCCGAGCCGTTCAGGCGACCCTGCCCCGGTCGGACCTTCAACGACGTTTGCCCCAAAGCCGACAGGCTGATCCGCTCCCGAAATCGAAGCATCGTCAAAAGGCCCGCCATCGTTTGACGCAGATTCCAAGAGCGGGTTCTTTTCGATTTCCCCCTCCACGAACTGATGCAGTTCGGTATGCGTCAGTTGCAGCAAGCGAATCGACTCAATGAGTTGAGGCGATGCGACGATGGATTGCTTCTGGCGCTGAAACAGGCTTGCTGAAGATTGCATGGTGAGTGCGATAATCCCGTCGAGGAGCCTCTTGGGGCCTGCAATGGCGCCAGTGAGACGTTTTCTAGGTCATGCGGCGGCTTTCAGCGTTTCGAGAACGTTTTGCGGGGATGAGACGCCATACGGGTCGGCCTCGCAGTTGTCCGAGAAACCTTCCTCCTCGAACCAGTGCTCCACCACGCCATTGTTGATCAGGGCGGCGTAGCGCCATGAGCGCATCCCGAATCCGAGATTGTCCTTGGCAACCAGCATGCCCATCTTGCGTGTGAACTCGCCTGAGCCATCGGGGATGAGCTGGACCTGCTTCAGGCCCAAGGACTTCCCCCACGCATTCATGACGAAGGCATCGTTGACTGAGAGGCAGTAAATCGCGTCAATTCCCTGCTTCGCAAACTCATCATAGAGCTCTTCGAACTTGGGCAATTGGTAGGTCGAGCAGGTCGGGGTGAAGGCGCCAGGCAGCGAGAACAGGATGACCCGCTTGCCGGCAAAGTAGTCGTCAGATGTTTTTTCTTGCCAGCGATATGGATTTGGCCCCTGGACTGACTTATCGTGAACACGCGTGAGAAAGGTGACGAAGGGAACTTTCTTTCGAACTGTCATCAAGTTGCTCCTGAAGAAGACTGCGCTGAATTCTGGCAGAGGCTGGCGCAATACCGGGCAAAGGCTCGTATCCCCGGCACGGAATGAGGGCCTCGCGGCTCGCAACCTCCTTTTTTTCCTCCCGACGTACGGGAACGTCCTGGCTGCTGGCCTTTGCCATCCGAACGCAATCGATCTGAGCGAGCTGGACACCGTCGAGCCGCTTGCTTTCCACGGCTATGGCGCCGGAAGCGGGATCGGTCACTAGCGATAGTGCGTTTGGAAAAAGGATAGCGGCCGGAAGGAGCCAATATCGCAAAGCATGTGGGGGCCTGAAATGTCACTTCACGCAACAGACCCGCGTCACTGGACTCCGCGTCACTGGACTGGTTCAGCATGTTGTCGATATGTGACAGTGACCCGCCGGCCTTGGCTTGGGTGACGACCCTTTGACAAGGCTTTTCGGCACTCACATGCTGAACAGAACCGGCAAACCGCATTTGCGCGCGCGGCCCGTGTTGGCGCGCCGGCATCGGACCAGCCATGCGCAAAGCGGCCACCCAGAACGGACTTCCGGAGGAGACGATGCCCCGATGTTCAGCTGGAAGGGGCACCGTCTCCTCAGGCCACGGTCTGGAGCTTCGCGTATCGGGCATGGCACAAGTCGCTTTCATCGTGATTTGATGGTGCTCTAACCAGGAGCAGCAAGCGGCGTGCCATTTGGAATAGAGGTGCCGTTGGACCGCCCCCTTTCTTCTCGGAGGCCGTGTCTTGGAAGATCGGGCGCGCGCTATAACCGCCTCGTCACACAGGCAACAACGATGCTGTATGGTGCGGATATTCGGCGCTTCGGCCCCGGCTGGGCAAAGAAGACCGGAAGCCGAGCCGATGCACTACCTGAGGCTGGCGGGCACTCCAGTCATTGCGTAGCGTGTGCCGCTAGCATTCAAGCGCAGGCACGGCTATCGCGAACACGCGCCTGTCGCGGCAACATGAGCGCGCGCTCTTGGGCAAGCGCTTTGGCCCCGTGAGGATCGAATTCCCCAATCGTGTCTGTTTGCCGCCCTCTTATGTCCGAAACTGGACCAGAATGTCGCTAGCATGACCTAAAGGTCGCCAAGGCGTTCTGTCCGACACTGTTCCGTCGCCTTTGTTGGCCCGCGACACCGGCCTATTTCGCCTAGCTCTTCTCTGGCCTCAGGCTAAGCCCGTAAAAGCATCACAGATTTTTTTCTTAGGTCGGCCAAATTGGCACGAGTTTTGAAGCCTCTTCGTTGCGGGCCGGGAGCCGCCGACCGACTTTCATTTCGTGGATGGCACGAATGGAACGAAGAAAGAAAAGCAAAATGTCAAATCCGCGTCGGATAGCGTCTATGGGCATGGTGTGCTCGGCGAAACCGCCCTTACCCAACAGCTCGCCGCCCTTGTCGACCCTTGCGCAGGAAAGCTTGGCCGGCGGCGGCTCAAACGCTCACCGCGCCGACTTTGTCCTGACCTCGAAGGTGCAAGATAACGTTCCGCATCTCGCCGCGCGATGTGCCTAGACAGTTACGCGTTAGCCGTTCTTGATAATCGGTCTTCCTTCGGAGGACGTCATCTATATGCCGTCTTAGGTCTTCGCTGCCGCAGCGCCCGCCGGTCACCTTCCGCCCTCGCTATTGAGTGAAGTGCCACCATGTCAGAACAACCCTTGCCGACGCTGCCGATGTGGCGTCTCGATCACATTGAGCCATCGCCCGAGATGTTGGCGCTACGCACCAATGGTCCGATCCACCACGTGCGCTTCCCGTCCGGGCACGAAGGCTGGTGGGTCACAGGCTATGACGAGGCCAAGGCGGTGTTGACCGACGCGGCGTTCCGGCCCGCGGGAATGCCGCCGGCGGCATTCACCCCGGATTCGGTGATTCTCGGTTCGCCAGGATGGCTGGTCTCGCACGAGGGGGGCGAGCATACGCGGCTACGCACGATCGTGGCGCCGGCCTTCAGCAACGGCAGGGTGAAGCAGCTCGCGCAGCAGGTGGAGGCGATCGCCGCGCAGTTGTTCGAGACGCTGGCGGCCCAGCCCCAGCCCGCCGATCTGCGGCGCCACCTCTCCTTTCCGCTTCCTGCGATGGTCATTGGCGCGCTGATGGGCGTGCACTACGAGGATCACGCCTTTTTTGCAGGGCTGTCCGACGAGGTGATGACGCACCAGCATGAAAGCGGCCCGCGAAGCGCGTCGCGGTTGGCCTGGGAAGAACTCCGCGCCTACATTCGCGGCAAGATGCGGGACAAGCGCCAGGATCCGGGCGACAACGTGCTGACGGATCTGCTCGCGGCGGTCGACCAGGGCAAGGCGACCGAGGAAGAGGCGATCGGCCTGGCGGCAGGCATGCTGGTGGCGGGGCACGAGAGCACCGTGGCACAGATCGAATTTGGCCTGCTGGCCATGTTCCGCCATCCGCAACAGCGCGAACGCCTGGTGGGCGATCCATCCCTGGTGGACAACGCCGTGGAGGAAATCCTGCGCATGTACCCGCCGGGCGCCGGCTGGGACGGCATCATGCGCTATCCGAGGACCGACGTGACCATCGCGGGCGTGCATGTTCCCGCAGAGAGCAAGGTGCTGGTCGGCCTGCCGGCGACGTCGTTTGATGCGCGCCATTTCGACGATCCGGAAATCTTCGACATCGGACGTGACGAAAACCCGCACCTGGCGTTCTCCTACGGGCCGCACAGCTGCATCGGCTTGGCGCTAGCCAGGCTGGAACTCAAAGCGGTGTTCGGTTCGATCTTCCAGCGCTTTCCCGCGCTGCGCCTGGCGGTGGCGCCCGAAGAACTGGAGTTGCGCAAGGAGATCATCACTGGCGGGTTCGAGGAGTTCCCGGTGCTCTGGTGATGCGCGGACGCCACGAGGAATCGCGATGTCCTCGAATTGCCCGCGCGACTGCCGCGCGCCGATCAGATCAGCCAACCAACAGGTGACCAAGATGGACGTGCAAGAAACCACGGCAGCATGCCGGGACGCCTTCGCCGAACTCACGTCGCCAGCGTGCATCCAGGACCCGTACCCATTCATGCGGTGGTTGCGCGAGCACGATCCGGTACATCGCGCGGCGTCGGGCCTCTTTCTGTTGAGCCGCCACGCCGACATCTGCTGGGCGCTTAAAGCCACTGGCGATGCTTTTCGGGGGCCGGCACCAGGCGAACTGGCGCGCTATTTCCCGCGTGCGGCGACCAGCCTGTCGCTAAGTTTGTTGGCGTCTACTTTAGCGATGAAGGAACCTCCAACGCATACGCGTCTGCGCCGGCTGATCTCGCGCGATTTCACCATCGGCCAGATTGACAAGCTGAGGCCGACCATGGCTCGCATTGTCGCGGCGCGCCTGGACGGCATGGCGCCCGCGCTGGAGCGCGGGGAGGCAGTGGACCTGCATCAGGAATTCGCGCTGGCCTTGCCCATGCTGGTTTTCGGTGAACTGTTCGGCATGCCCCCGGACGACATTCTCGCGCTCGTCACCGGCATCAGCGCCATTCTGGAAGGCCTGAGCCCGCACGCCAGCGATCCGCAGCTCGCCGCGGGGGACCAGGCCAGCGCCAGGGTGCAGGCCTACTTCGGCGACCTCATACAGCGCAAGCGCACCGATTCCCGCCACGACATCGTGTCAATGCTGGTCGGCGCACACGACGACGATGCCGAGACGCTGTCGGATGCGGAATTGATCAGCATGCTCTGGGGCATGCTGCTGGGCGGCTTCGCCACCACTGCTGCGGCCATCGGCCATGCTGTCCTGGCGATGCTGGCGTATCCCGAACAGCGGCACTGGCTGAAGGGAGATGCCGTGGGGGTGAAGGCATTCGTCGAAGAAGCCCTGCGCTACGACGCGCCCGCCATGTTCAGCTCCATTCCGCGTATCGCCCAGCGCGACATCGAAATGGGCGGCGTCGTGATCCCGAAGAACGCGGACGTGCGCGTGCTGATCGCGGCCGGCAATCGCGACCCGGACGCCTTCGCAGATCCCGATCGCTTCGATCCCGTGCGGTTCTGCGGCACCAGTCCTGGCATGTCGATCGACGGGAAGATCATGCTGACCTTCGGCCACGGCATCCACTTCTGCCTTGGTGCGCAGCTGGCCCGGGTGCAGTTGGCCGAAAGCCTGCCGCAGATCCAGGCGCGCTTCCCCACGCTGGCATTGGCCGAGCAGCCGACCCGGGAGCCCTCCGCGTTCCTTAGGACGTTCCGCGCGCTGCCGGTGCGGCTGCATGGGCAGGAGGGCTGAGATGCGCGTCGTGGTCGATCAGGATCTGTGCGGAACTACCGGACAGTGCGTGCTGACGCTGCCGGGCACCTTTCGCCAGCGCGAACCGGACGGCGTGGCCGAAGTGTGCGTGGCGACGGTCCCGCAGGCGCTGCATGACGCCGTGCGGCTTGCGGCCAACCAGTGCCCGGTCGCCGCCATTCGGGTGATCGAAAGCGACGCCGGCCATGACGAGCGCGCCAGCGCCGACCCTGCGCCTTCTCCGGCGCAGGCCGAGCGGCATGCCCCCGAAGAACAATGCAATTCAGGAGGCACGATGGGACGGTTTGAAGGCAAGGTGGCCGTGGTGACCGGCGCCGGCGCCGGCATCGGCAAGGCATGCGCTCTCGCCATCGCGCGCGGGGGCGGCAGAGTGGTGGTGGCCGACATTGATGGCTCGGCGGCCATCGCCTGCACCGCGCAGATCGCGGCCGATGCAGGCCACGCGCTGCCCATAGCCATGGATATTGCCGATGATCAGGCGGTGGCAGCACTGTTCGAGACGGCGGAGCGGCACTTCGGGGGGGTCGACCTGCTGGTTAACAATGCGAGCGCCATGCATCTGACCCCGCGCGACTGCGCGATCCTCGACCTGGACCTGGCAGTCTGGGACCAGACCATGGCGACCAATCTGCGCGGCACGCTGCTCTGCTGCCGGCAGGCCATCCCACGGATGATCGCCCGCGGCGGTGGCGCGATCGTCAACATGTCGTCGTGCCAAGGGCTCAGCGGTGACACGGCGCAGACGTCCTATGGCGCGTCGAAGGCGGCGATGAACATGCTCTCGGCTTCGCTCGCCACCCAGTACGGTCATGCGCAGATTCGCTGCAACGCGGTTGCGCCGGGTCTTATCATGACCGAGCGTCTCCTCGCCAAGCTGGACGAGTGCATGCAACGGCATCTGCGCCGGCACCAGCTCCTGCAGCGCGTCGGCCGCCCCGAGGACGTGGCCGCGCTCGTGGCGTTCCTGCTCTCCGCCGATGCTGCGTTCATCACCGGCCAGGTCGTGTGCATCGATGGCGGCATGCTGGCGCATGTGCCGACATACGCGGACGGTGGCAACAGCTGCGCCGCGCGCCCTGCCGGCGATACCGAATCGGCGACGGCGGCGCGCTGCTGATGGACATACTGCTCAACCCACTCAACCGTCGGCACCGGCTGCGATCCGACATCCCGGTCATGCCCGGCGCTTTCCCCCTGGTCGGGCATCTTCCCGCCATTGTCTGCGACCTGCCGCGCCTGCTGCAACGCGCAGAACGGACGCTGGGCAGCCACTTCTGGCTGGATTTCGGCCCTGCCGGACATCTGATGACCTGTGTGGATCCGGACGCATTCTCTCTGCTCAAGCACAAGGACGTGTCCTCGGCGCTGATCGAAGAGATCGCGCCCGAATTGCTTGGCGGAACGTTGGTTGCCCTGGACGGCGGCGCTCACCGGCAGGCTCGCGATGCCATCAAGACAGCGTTCTTGCCCAAGGGGCTGACCCAGGCCGGGATCGGCGACCTGTTCGCGCCGGTCATCCAGGCGCGGGTGCAGGCGTGGCGCGCCTGCGGCGAGGTAACTATCCTGCGCGAGACCGGCGACCTGATGCTGAAGCTCATCTTCAGCCTCATGGGAATCCCCGCGCAGGACCTGCCGGGATGGCATCGCAAGTACCGGCAATTGCTGCAGTTGATCATCGCGCCACCGGTCGACCTGCCCGGATTGCCTTTGCGGCGCGGCCGCTCCGCCCGCGACTGGATCGACGCGCAGTTGCGCCGGTTCGTCCGCGATGCGCGCGCGCATGCCGCGCGCACCGGGTTCATCAACGACATGGTGAGCGCTTTTGACAGCAGCGACGGTCCGCTCTCCGATGACGTCCTGGTCGCGAATATTCGCTTGCTGCTGCTTGCCGGTCACGACACCACTGCCTCGACGATGGCCTGGATCGTGATCGAGCTGGCGCGGCAGCCTGTGCTGTGGGACGCCCTGGTCGAGGAGGCGCAACGCGTGGGCGCGGTGCCGACCCGGCACGCGGACCTGGCGCAGTGTCCGGTCGCCGAGGCGCTGTTCCGCGAGACACTGCGCCTGCATCCGGCGACCACGCTCCTGCCGCGTCGCGCGCTTCAGGAATTGCAACTCGGCCAACGGCGTATTCCCGCGGGCACCCACCTATGCATCCCGCTGCTGCATTTCTCGACCTCGGCGCTGCTACACGAGGCGCCTGATCAGTTCCGCCTGGCGCGGTGGCTGCTACGCACAGAACCGATCCGGCCCGTGGACATGCTGCAGTTCGGTACCGGCCCACACGTCTGCATCGGCTACCACCTGGTATGGCTGGAAATGGTGCAGTTCTGCATCGCCTTGGCGCTGACCATGCACAAGGCCGGGGTGCGGCCGCAGTTGCTGAGCGACGTCGAAAAAGGCCGGCGCTATTACCCGACCGCACATCCGTCCATGGCAATCCGCATAGGCTTCTCATGAGCTGGCGTCGCACGCCCTGTGTGGCAAGGCAGCGGCGCTGGCGGGGCGCGGCATTGCTGCACTCGGCGCACGCACTCGTGTGACGACTTGCGCTCGCCGTGGCCGTCTCAGCTACAAGGACATGAACAACATGCAAACCGGTTCCACAATACACGACGACCGAACTGGCGTTTCCGCATTCGGCGGGTTGGGCGCGCAGGCGCGTGGCGCATCCGGCGGGCTGCTCCCGGAGATCTGGATGCAGGACGGCGCAAAGCGGGTCGAACAGGCGCTGGCGCGTCTGCTCTGCGCCGAAGACGACGGTAAGACAGAGCTGATGGCAGCCATGCGCTACGCCACCTTGCATGGCGGGAAGCGCACCAGAGCCTT
Source organism: Mesorhizobium sp. M0802 (assembly GCF_040320115.1). Classification (NCBI taxonomy): domain Bacteria; kingdom Pseudomonadati; phylum Pseudomonadota; class Alphaproteobacteria; order Hyphomicrobiales; family Phyllobacteriaceae; genus Mesorhizobium; species Mesorhizobium sp. M0802. The sequence goes on along the minus strand of NZ_JAMYOY010000025.1, from coordinate 49,431 downwards.
GCTCTGTCTGGCTGCCGGCGCACTGGCGGGCACGCCGGCGCACATGCTCGACGACGTCGGCGCCGCCATCGAGATGATGCACGCCTGTACCCTGGTCCACGACGACCTGCCCGCGATGGACGACGACGTGCTTCGCCGCGGCCTTCCGACCGTGCACGTAAAGTTCGGCGAAGCCACTGCGATCCTGGTCGGCGATGCGCTGCAGGCCCACGCCTTCCTGACGCTGGCGAGCCTGGATGCGCCGGGCGACAATCGTATAGCGCTCGTGCGCGAACTGGCGCATGCGGTGTCCGCCGAGGGTGCCGCAGGCGGGCAGGCCATGGATCTGTCGCTGGTCGGAAAGCACGCCGGGCTGGACAGGGTCCTGGGGATGCACCGGATGAAAACCGGAGCGCTAGTGCGCGCGTCGGTTCGCATGGGCGCGCTATACTCCATCGCGGAGGATGCCGCGCACTCTGCGCTGTACAGTGCGCTCGATCGCTACACCGCATGTTATGGCTTGGCGTTGCAGGTGGCCGACGACATTCTCGACGCGACGGCGGATACCGCGACTCTTGGCAAGACCCCCGGCAAGGACGCGGCGGCGCAGAAGCCGACCTGCGCGTCGATCATGGGGCTGCAGGCTGCGCGCCAGTTCGCCCTGTACTTGTTGCACGACGCCGGGGAGGCCATCGCCCCTCTGGGGCCGCGTGCGGAAGGGTTGGCGCAGATGCTGCAGCGGGCCAACGTCTATCTGTCCGCGCCATACGCATGAGCGCGCCCATCCGTAAGGACTCGCCCCTGTGCTGGTGCGATCGGCCGGCGGGCGCTGCATGCTGCACTGTGCCCGCGTCGGCGGCGGCGTGCGCGACGTCTGCCCGTTTCTGTTCTCGTTAGCCCTCTGCAGAAGGAACATCCCGCGTGAACGCGCTGTCCGAACAGATCCTTTCCGAATTGCGTCACCTGCTGAGCGAGATGAGCGACGGCGGCAGCGTCGGTCCGTCCGTATACGACACGGCGCGAGCTCTGCAGTTCGACGGCAACGTCACCGGTCGGCACGACGCATACGCGTGGCTCTTCGCGCAGCAACAGGCCGATGGCGGATGGGGAGGTGCGGACTTCCCGCTGTTTCGCCATGCGCCCACCTGGGCGGCGCTGCTGGCATTGCAGCGTGCCGATCCTCTTCCCGGCGCCGCCGACGCAGTCCAGGCTGCAATCCGGTTCCTCGAGCGCCAGCCCGATCCCTACGCGCATGCGGTGCCGGAAGACGCGCCCATCGGCGCGGAGCTGATCCTGCCGCAGTTGTGCGACGAGGCCGCATCCTTGCTGGGCGCCTTGGCGTTTCCGCGCCACCCGGCGCTGTTGCCGTTGCGGCAAGCACGCCTGGTCAAGCTGGGGGCTGTGGCGACCTTGCCGAGCGGCCATCCGTTGCTGCACTCCTGGGAAGCCTGGGGCGCGTCGCCGGCCACCGCATGCCCGGACGACGACGGCAGCATCGGCATCAGTCCGGCGGCCACCGCCGCGTGGCGTGCGCACGCCGTGACACAGGGAAGAACGCCGCAGGTCGGGCGCACCGACGGGTATCTGCAGGCGGCATCGCGGGCAACGCGCACCGGCATCGAAGGTGTCGTTCCCAACGTCTGGCCGATCAATGTGTTCGAGCCATGCTGGTCGCTGTACACCCTGCATCTGGCCGGTCTGTTCGCGCATCCCGCGCTCGCCGAGGCGGTGCAAGTGATCATCGCGCAGCTCGACGCCCGCCTCGGCGTGCGCGGTCTGGGCCCGGCCTTGCACTTCGCGGCCGATGCGGACGACACCGCCGTTGCGTTGTGCGTCCTTCGCCTTGCAGGCCGCGACCCGGCGGTCGATGCATTGCGCCATTTCGAAACCGGCGAGCTGTTCGTCACCTTCCCCGGCGAGCGCAATGCCTCGGTGTCGACCAACATCCATGCCCTGCATGCGTTGCGAATGTTGGGAAAACCCGCCGCCGGCACCAGCGCCTACGTCGAGGCCAATCGCAACCCGCACGGTCTATGGGACAACGAAAAATGGCACGTTTCGTGGCTGTATCCCACCGCGCATGCGGTCGCTGCGTTGGCGCAAGGCAAGCCCCAGTGGCGCGACGAGCGCGCGCTGGCAGCGCTGCTGCAGACGCAGCGCGACGACGGCGGCTGGGGCGCCTGTCGCGCGTCCACATTCGAGGAAACCGCCTATGCGCTGTTCGCGTTGCACGTGATGGACGGGACCGAAGAGCCGGCAGGGCGACGGCGCATCGCGCAGGCGGTGGCGCGCGCGCTGAAGTGGATGCTCGGCCGCCACGCAGCGCACGCACTGCCCCAGACGCCGCTGTGGATCGGCAAGGAACTGTATTGCCCCACCCGGGTGGTGCGCGTGGCCGAACTCGCCGGGTTGTGGCTGGCGCTTCGTTGGGGGCGGCGCGTCTCGGCCGAGGGAGCAGGAGCTGGGCCATGATCCCGACCGATCGCGCGCTGCAGCAGGTGCTAGAGTGGGGGCGTTCCCTGACCGGGTTCGCCGACGAGCATTCCGTGGAAGCAGTCCGGGGCGGCCAGTACATCCTGCAGCGCATCCAGCCGAGCCTGCGCGACACCAGCGCCCGCACCGGCCGCGATCCGCTGGACGAAACGCTGATCGTGGCGTTCTATCGCGAACTGGCGCTGCTGTTCTGGCTGGACGATTGCAACGACCTTGACCTGATCGCGCCGGAGCAGCTCGCCGCGGTGGAGCAGGCGCTGGGGCAGGGCGTGCCGTGCGCGCTACCAGGATTCGAGGGCTGTGCTGTGCTGCGCGCTTCGCTCGCCGCGCTCGCCTACGATCGTCGCGACTATGCCCAGCTTCTCGAGGATACCCGGTGCTACTGCGCGGCGCTGCGCGCCGGACACGCGCAGGCGGCAGGGGCGGAGCGATGGTCCTACGCCGAGTACTTGCAGAACGGCGTGGACGCGATCGCCTACACGAACGTGTTCTGTTGCCTGTCGTTGCTGTGGGGGCTGGACATGGCGACCTTGCGCGCGCATCCGGCGTTTCGCCAGGTCCTGCGGCTCATCTCCGCGATAGGGCGCTTGCAGAACGATCTGCATGGACGCGAAAAGGATAGGTCGGCCGGCGAGGCCGACAACGCGGCGATCCTGCTGCTGCAGCGCTATCCGGCTATGCCTGTGGTGGAGTTCCTCAAGGACGAGCTGGCCGGCCACACACGCATGCTGCACCGGGTGATGGCGCAAGAACGCTTTCCCGCGCCGTGGGGACCGTTGATCGACGCCATGGCGGCCATCCGCGCGCAGTACTACGAGACCTCAACCAGCCGCTACCGCAGCGACGCTGCGGAGGGAGGCCAGCGTGCGCCGGCCTGAACGCGCGGGAAGCGCCGGCGTGCGCGCGCTCCCGTCGGTTCGATCCGACGCAACGCCGTCGCCCGATGGGGCGGATGGAGCGAGCATCAGCGACACCAACCTGAGCCGGCGCAAGGACGACCACCTGGACATCGTGCTGGATAGTCGAACGGCACGGGCCAACGCCGCCGGCTGGGAGTACATTCGCTTCGAACACTGCGCATTGCCCGAGTTGGACCTGACGCAGATCGATCTCAGCGCCTCGCTGCTGGGCAAGACCATGCGCGCGCCTCTGCTGATCAGCTCCATGACCGGCGGCATGCCACGCGCCGAGGCCATTAACCGGCATCTGAGCGAGGCAGCGCAAGCCTTGGGGATCGCCATGTGCGTCGGTTCGCAGCGCGTGAGCCTGCAATCCCGCAACTCCCAGGGGCTGACGCGCGCGCTGCGCCGCCTCGCCCCAGACGTTCCCTTGCTGGCCAATATCGGCGCCGCGCAACTGCGTGAGGCCGACGGCCTGGACCTCGCGCGCCGGGCGGTGGATGCACTGGAGGCCGATGGACTCATCGTCCATCTCAATCCGCTGCAGGAAGCGGTACAGCCGGAGGGCGACCGTGACTGGCGCGGCGTCCTGGCGCAGATCGCTCGCGCCGCACGCAGCGTGGGCGTGCCGATCGTGGCCAAGGAAGTGGGGTCGGGCCTGTCCGCCTCGGTGGCCTGTGCACTCGTCGAGACGGGCGTGGCGGTGATCGATGTCGCCGGCGCGGGCGGCACCAACTGGGCCGCGGTGGAGGGCGAGCGCGCCCGCGATGCCGCCGACCGCGCAGTGGCGATGGCGTTCGCCGATTGGGGGATTCCGACTCCGGCCAGCGTGCAGGCGGTCCGTCGGGCGCTGCCAGCGGTGAAGCTGATCGCGTCGGGCGGGATCAGCGACGGCGTCGACATGGCGAAGGCTATCCGCCTGGGCGCGGACATCGCGGGGCAGGCAGCCGGCGTGCTGCGCGCGGCTACGGTATCCACCGAGGCGGTTGTCGCGCATTTCGAGATCGTCATCCGCCAGTTGGCCGTCGCCTGCTTCTGCACCGGCTCGGCTGATCTGGCGGCGTTGCGCCAGGCCCGCTTATTGCCCTCGGCGCATCTGCCCGCCGGTTGATGCCGACGTAGCCCGCAGGTGGCGGCGGGCGCATAGCCTTACTGAGTGAGAAAGTCTCGGAAGCGGGGACGCGCTGGTCACGGGCTTGTTCGGGTGCTGCTTCGTGATCGGGGAGGCACCCCGCCATGCCCCGAACGGACAGCCGAGAGTAAAGCGGTATTCGACGGCTATGTCGATGCTTGATCAGGGTGAGCGGTCACGCCGATCGAGCCGAGCCCCTGAAAGGGCCGGAACACCAGGTGCGGCGAAAGACCGGTAGGAGCAGATGGTGCAAATCCATAGCAATGAAGGAGTATTCCTGCAAGCAACGGAGAAGGTAAGCCAGCCTCAATCCCTTGTGTTTGCTTGGTGTTATCCAAATTAGGCACCGATCCACATTGCCCCCGAGTCATGCGCGGTCGGTCGTGAGGTGCCTCCGGCTATCCACAGCACTTCCCGGCAAGGTGCCCAACGCCCATTAGAGGGCATGGATCGGCTTGATCAGGGCGTTGGGCGCGGTCGTCATGAAGCCGTTAAGCTCGAAATCGCCGGCGCCGTCCTTGACCTTGCGCTCCCCATGCCATGGCGTTCAGAGGCCAGCGAAGAAGAAAAGCGGCCGGTCCTCATTGAGCGCGAACCAAATCCGCTGAATACCTGTCTCAGGGTCCTTATCGCCGGGTGTTGGGCTGGGCTCCGAGAAACTCGTCACAGGCACCACACAGCGATGCTCAACCCCAACATACTGCTGCCAATGGCCGTATTGTGGGTTGCGGATATTGGTCGTGCCGTAGTCGGCCCTGCCCTTGACCCGTTCGAGCGGTGTCGGCATTCCCCAAAGCAGGTTGGCGACTTCACGTTGCCCGTCTGCCGCATTGCGGACCACCGGACCGGGATGGTTGGGGGCTGGTTGGGGTAGATGTCGATGGACGGTTCAGGTTGCCTGAGATGGTCGCGCAGAGCCCTGGTGCACTGGCGTATGGCTTCTTGCGACGTGGTGATGTTGTACAGATTGCACATCTAGGAAGGAGCAACCCCGTTCTTTTTGGCAAGCATGGAAAGAGCTTTTTCCTTGATATCTGCCGCGACCAAAGTCAGAGCTTCGTCGCGATCCTTGAAACTTGCGATCGATGTTCCCTTGAGGGTCGCCTGAAAAGACCCGAAGACCTCTTCCTGCCACAGGCAATTTCTCGCGATCACTGGAATAACAACCGTCGTGTTGTTGGCCTCTCTCTCCATCGCGTGGGTTAGCTCAATCTGGTTGCAATAACGCGAGTTGATAAAGTCAACGCTTATCAGGAGGATGATAATGTCGGCGCTCTCTAGATTGCCCTTGATGGCGTCCGCCCATTTGTCGCCAGTCTCGATTTCGCCATCGTGCCAAGCCTCGACAAGACCAAGTCGGCTCAGCGGCGTAAGGTGCTTTAGAAGGTCAACCTTGATAGCCGCATCTGCATGCGAGTAGGAGATAAACGCCTTGAGAGGCTTGGGACTGGGGCTAGCCGCATTTTGGGGGAGGGACATAGTCCCACCGGGACCTCCTCTTATCAGTCCATTCTTCCTCAGGCGGTCCTTAGTTGTCGTGTAACGTTCTTCTATCCAACCCAGTTTATTGAAAAGGGCTGCGTTCTTAACGCTCACTTTTCCGCCACCCGACAATTCTCTAACGGCGTCCATAAACCGGTCTTCTAGAGTTCCAACGCGCTTCCGCGATTTTGCCTTGCTTGCCATTTTATGGAGCCCCCGAATCTAGGTCGACAGTTCCAGCGAAAGTCTTTTGCAGTCAAGTCGACGCTGGAAATTAAGCCGGGAAATCCTCTAATTGGGGAGCCGGCTTGTTGCCAGCAATAAACTCGAACGGTGCGTTGCGTCTTTGTGTTAGCTTGTCGGGTCGGAGGTCTAGCCAGCCTGAGTTAGAGCCTTCTCCAGCGCCGGTCTGGGCACCTCAAGCTGCGCCTTGTCGCCACCCCATAGTCGTCCCCGACGCTGCGAGCCGTCCAAGGGTTGTCAGCTTTGGTGATGCTGACACGGGGCCTAGCCTACGCGCTTACCGTCATCTCAGCCCCTGTCGGTTATGTCCGCGGCCAGGGCATCGATATTCCGTCGAATTGCTCTCCCAGGTCGCACCGCTCCCTGGCTCATATCGCATTCACCAAAGACTATCTCTGGAACGAGATTGACCGACCCGGGAACGCTCCAGGCCGATCCGAGCTAACCGGTCAATCCAAACAACTTCGAATTACCTTAGCGGGTATTATTCTAAAAATGCCCACAGTGCCCCGGTTACAGGCAGCCCGCGAACGCGGGCGAAAGGGTGGACGCCGTCCGAAACAAACCCAATCAGCGCTCCGAAATCACTCGACTCAGCTAAATGAAGGCTGTCCGGCATCTGAAGCAGCCCGTCTCTTTCATAGGACCACCGTCGAGCGCATCGGCGCCGAGGTCAAATAGCCGTTGGCTGAATGTTCTTTCAGTTGGCCGTCTGCAGCGACGCATGCACTAGGCCTATTACGAAGAAAAGCCGGTGGACGGTGGCCACAGCAGCTGTATGAACCGTGCTCGCCGGCGTGCCTTCGGACGTGGCAACCGCATCGGGTCGAGCCGATCTGGAAGGTGCTGCCGATCGCCCCGTCGAGCTACCACGACCATGTCGCCAAGCGCATCGATCCTCCCCGGCTGTCGGCTCGGGCGAAGCGGGATGAGGCCATGGCCTTGAAGGATGAGGTCCGACGCGTGTTCGAGGCCAACTTCCGCGTCTACGGCGTTCGCAAGGTCTGGCGGGAGTTACAGCGTGAGGGCTCGACGTCGCCCGCTGCACGGTTGCCCCACTGATGAGGGCCATGGGTCTTGAGGGCATCATCCGCGGCAAGCCGATCCGCACCACGGTGAGCGACAAGGCCGCACCTTGCCCTCTCGATCACGTTAATCGCCAGTTCCATGCCCCGGCGCCGAACATGCTGTGGGTCTCCGACTTGACCTGCGTCGCGACCTGGACGGGCTCCGTCTATGTCGCCTTTGTCATCGACACCTATGCGCGAAGGATCGTCGGCTGGCGGGTGAGCCGGACGGCGCATGCCAGCTTCGTTCTGGACGCTCTGAAACAGGCTCTCCATGATCGGCGGCCCGTGCAGGGGGCAGGCTGATCCATCACAGCGATAGAGGCCGCCCAATACGACTCTATCAGATACACCGAGCGCCTGGCGGAGGCCGGCGTTGAGCCTTCGGTAGGCAGCGTCGGCGACAGCTACGACAATGCTCTCGCCGAAACGGCCTTTACAAGGCCGAGGTGATCCATGGACGCGGACCATGGCGCAACTTCGAAGCCGTCGAGTTCGGTAGCTCGATTGGGTCGATTGGTTCAACAATCGCCGGCTGCTGGAGGCCATCGGCAACATTCCGCCGGCCGAAGCCGAGGAACGCTACTACGCCATTCTGTATGACCCAGCCATGGCCGCGTGACTCAACGAAACGGCCTCCGGAAAACCCGGTGCGGTTCAGTTCTCGGAGGAACGACGTTGCCGCGCGGCGCTAAAGAGAGAGGAAGATTGATCTCTTTCCATATCATTTTCTTCACATATGATACATAAAGAGATCATCAAAGCATATGAAACTACTCGCTGGATGAGATACTTTTGCGTACCATCGCGCATTGGAATAGATCGCATAGGTTGCGTTATGGACTCTCAATCGGAAATTCTACGGGAAATCGGTGGGTTTTTCAGGCAGGCGAGGTTGGCCGCTGCGATGACGCAGGAGCAGGTCGCCGATTTGGCGGGTATATCCCGTCCCCGATATCGCGACATCGAAAAGGGAGCCGCAGCCGCGCGTGCGACGACGCTCATGAATATCGCTCGTGCGCTCGGTCTGGAAATGATGCTGGTTCCGCAAGCCATGGTGCCGGCTGTCCAGGCTCTATTGCGTCCGCATGATGATGACGATCGACCCGCCTTTGTTTCTCAACCTGACGATGACGATCATGGCTCCAGTCTTTCGCGCACCTAAGACGATCCCGTCACTGGACGTGCTCTTGAATGCAGTGAAGATCGGCACAATCGTCAGGACGCCGGGCGATTTCAATGCGTTCAACTTCGATGACGCCTACCGCGCGACGGGCGGCTTTCCGGTTCTCAGCCTGTCGTTCCGGGCAGCGACGGGAGGATTGCGGAAAGATCCAAAGCCTCTGGCAAGCGCCTTGCCCGCTTTCTTCGCGAACCTCCTGCCGGAGGAGAAATTGCGGGAGGCGATGGAAAGGCATCACGAAGGCAATGTGCGGCCAGGCAATGATTTCGATCTTTTAGCGGCACTGGGCGCCGATCTGCCGGGAGCCGTACGGGCGTTGCCCAGTGACGGCGCGATAACGGTTTCGAAGGATGGCTCAAAGGATCACCCCAAGGCACGGTTCTCGCTTGCCGGCGTGCAGATGAAGCTTTCGGTCATGAAGAACATTGGAAAAGGCGGCGGCCTTACCTTGCCGATGGACGACGAGCAGGGCCGGTACATTGCCAAGTTCCCTTCGACGGCGTTTCCGGGCGTTTCCGAGAACGAATTCGCCAACCTGGCGCTGGCAGCAGCAATCGGCATGGAGGTTCCTGAATGCGAACTGGTCGAGAAGTCCGATTTTGAGGGCGTTCCCGAAGAATTCAATACGCTGTCGGAGGGCAAGGTCCTTCTCGTCAAACGCTTCGATCGCGGCGCCGGTGGCGAGAGGATACACATCGAGGATTTCGCTCAGGTCTTCGGTGTCTACCCCTCGCGCAAATATGAGGGGGCCGCTTATCACGACATAGCCTTGGCTCTTGGCGTGGCCGTCTCGCCTACGGCGGCTCTCGATTTCGTCCGCCGCCTGGCACTGAGCGTCATCACCGGCAAAGGCGACATGCACCTGAAGAATTGGTCTTTGATGTATCCCGGAAACGGCGACAAGCCGGCGCTTGCACCAATCTACGACGTCCTGTCCACTGTGCCATATATTCCCGCCGACGCCATGGCGCTGTCGCTTGGAGGAGAGCGCTCGTTCAAGGCGCTAGCAGCACCGCGATGGAAAGCATTTGCGAACCGCGCAAGGCTTCCGGAGCCGGCAGTCCTAAAGGCAGTGGTCGAGACGGTCAAACTCGTCAACGAGTACTGGTGGCATCTCCCTGAGCGCGACGTTGTCGCAGCGAAAGTGCTCGAGCGGATGGACGAACATGTGAAGGCGATGACGCCGATACTGAACTCCTGCGCCGATAAGTGAGCCGAGTCCCCTCGGGTTGCTGATATAGCGGAACTTTCGATCCGCGGCCCTATGGATGGCTGGATCGAAGGCATGCCAGCGTGGCGCAAGATTCCGCGGAGTGTCCACGATGACACGCGTTAGCAAGCACGTCAGCTCGCCGGAACAGACAGCATCCCGCAATTCACCCAACAGGATCGAGCTGCTGTTCGTCCACTTCAACATAACGACGCGGTTCAAACGAATTCGGTGACTGAGGATCGCGATCCGACGCTTTGTGTCGCCATTGTCGGGTCCGCTACACGGTCTGTTGCGACGATCCTTTCTTTGGCCCTCAGGCTAAACCCCTGAAAAGCAACCATCAAATTATTCTTCGGTTCGATCAGCCAAATTGGCACGAGTCTTGAGATCCTTAGGTGCGAGGCGGCTACAGCTGCCCGACCGGCATTCATGTCGCGGCAGCCGCGATGAATGGAACGAAGGAAGGAAAGCTACATGTCAGGTTTGCGTCAGATCGCCTTTTACGGCAAGGGCGGCATCGGCAAGTCCACCACCTCCCAAAATACGCTCGCCGCCCTTGTCGACCTCGGGCAGAGAATCCTCATCGTCGGCTGCGACCCCAAAGCCGACTCCACCCGCCTGATCCTGAACGCGAAGGCGCAGGATACGGTGCTGCACCTCGCGGCAGAGGAAGGTTCGGTGGAAGACCTGGAACTCGCGGACGTGCTCAAGGTCGGGTACAAAGGCATCAAATGCGTGGAGTCGGGAGGGCCCGAGCCGGGTGTCGGCTGCGCCGGCCGCGGCGTGATCACCTCAATCAACTTCCTCGAGGAGAACGGCGCCTACGACGACGTCGACTATGTCTCCTACGACGTGCTCGGGGATGTGGTGTGTGGCGGTTTCGCGATGCCGATCCGCGAGAACAAGGCCCAGGAAATCTATATCGTCATGTCCGGCGAGATGATGGCGCTCTATGCCGCCAACAACATCGCCAAGGGTATCCTGAAATACGCCCATTCGGGCGGCGTGCGGCTCGGCGGCCTGATCTGCAACGAGCGCCAAACCGACCGCGAACTCGACCTCGCCGAGGCGCTTGCTTCCAGGCTCAATTCCAAACTTATCCACTTCGTGCCGCGCGACAACATCGTCCAGCACGCCGAGCTCAGGAAGATGTCTGTGATCCAGTATGCGCCGGACTCCAAGCAGGCCGGCGAATACAGGGCGCTGGCCGAGAAGATCCATGGGAATTCGGGCCAGGGCACCATCCCGACCCCGATCACCATGGAGGAGCTCGAGGACATGCTGCTCGACTTTGGCATCATGAAGACGGACGAGCAGATGCTTGCCGAGCTTCAGGTCAAGGAAGCGGCTAAGGCGGCCGCACAGTAGCGACCACTGCCGACATGAGGCGCCGCCTGACCTGGTGCGTCTTTCAAAGAACGGCGCCTCGTCGGTGAGGCGTCACCCTGAACCTTGAAAGGGGTCCCATGAGCCTGGAATACGAGAATGACGGTGGCCTCCATGCGAGGCTAATCGAGGAAGTGCTGTCGCAATATCCTGACAAGTCGGCGAAGCGCCGCAAAAAGCACCTCAGCGTCGCAAAAAGCGGCGACGAGGCTGGCGAGGAAAGCGAGGTCCTTTCCGAATGCGAGGTCAAATCGAACATCAAGTCCATCCCCGGCGTGATGACAATTCGCGGCTGCGCCTATGCCGGCTCGAAAGGCGTGGTGTGGGGTCCAGTCAAGGATATGGTCCATATCTCGCACGGCCCGGTAGGCTGCGGGCAATATTCCTGGTCTCAGCGCCGCAACTACTACATCGGCACGACCGGCATTGACACGTTCGTCACCATGCAGTTCACCTCCGATTTCCAGGAGAAGGACATTGTTTTCGGCGGCGACAAGAAGCTCGAACGGATCATCGACGAGATCGAGGAACTGTTTCCGCTGAACAAGGGCATGACTGTGCAATCCGAATGCCCGATTGGCCTGATTGGCGACGACACCGAAGCTGTGTCCCGCAACAAGGCCAAGGAGCACGAAAAGACAATCGTGCCGGTGCGCTGCGAGGGCTTCCGCGGCGTCTCGCAATCCCTCGGCCACCACATCGCCAACGACGCGATCCGCGACTGGGTGTTCGAGAAGAAGGACCTCGAGTTCGAGGCCGGCCCGTACGATGTCAATGTAGTCGGCGACTACAATATCGGCGGCGACGCCTGGGCTTCGCGCATCCTGCTCGAAGAGATGGGTCTGCGCGTGGTCGGCAACTGGTCGGGCGACGCTACCCTGGTCGAAATAGAGCGAGCGCCAAAGGCGAAACTCAATCTCATCCATTGCTACAGGTCGATGAACTACATCTGCCGGCACATGGAGGAAAAGTATGGCATCGCCTGGATGGAGTACAATTTCTTCGGCCCCTCCCAGACCGAAGCCTCTCTGCGCAAGATAGCCAAGCACTTCGGGCCGGAAATCGAGGCCAAGGCCGAGGCGGTCATAGCCAAATACCGGCCGCTGGTCGAGGCGGTCATAGCCAAGTACCGGCCGCGCCTCGAAGGCAGGACGGTGATGCTTTATGTCGGCGGGCTGCGCCCCCGTCACGTCGTCACGGCATATGAGGACCTGGGCATGGTGATCGTCGGCACTGGCTACGAATTTGGCCATAACGACGACTATCAGCGTACCGGCCACTACGTGAAGAAGGGCACTCTGATCTACGACGACGTGACTGGTTACGAGCTGGAGAAGTTCATCGAGGGGATCCGTCCTGATCTCGTTGGCTCCGGCATCAAAGAAAAGTACGCGGTCCAGAAGATGGGCATACCGTTCCGTCAAATGCATTCCTGGGATTATTCCGGCCCGTATCACGGCTACGACGGGTTCGCCATCTTCGCGCGCGATATGGATCTGGCCATCAACAACCCGGTCTGGAACCTCTACGACGCCCCCTGGAAGAAAAAAGCCGAGCCGTCGGCGGCGATCGCAGCCGAATGAAACCCTGGCCTCCCGGAAGCCGGGAGGCCATGAACGCCTGTGGCCGCTTGTCCGCGGGAGACCTGAAACTTTCGACGTCCCTGTGCCGCCGTATGGCGGACCAGATGCAAAGAGGTAACCGCCCATGCCGCAGTCGGCTGAAAAAGTTCTCGACCACGCGCCCCTGTTCCGCGAGCCGGAATACAGGCAGATGCTCGCGGAGAAGAGGCTGAATTTCGAATGTCCTCACCCGGACCAGGTCGTTACCGACCAAGGCGAATTCACCAAGACGTGGGAATACCGCGAAAAGAACCTTGCTCGCCAAGCCCTTGTCGTGAACCCCGCCAAGGCCTGCCAGCCGCTCGGCGCGGTGTTCGCGGCCGCAGGCTTCGAGCGAACCATGTCCTTCGTCCATGGCAGCCAGGGCTGCGTGGCCTATTACCGCTCGCACCTGTCGCGCCATTTCAAGGAGCCTGCTTCGGCGGTTTCCTCCTCGATGACCGAGGACGCGGCAGTGTTCGGCGGCCTGAAGAACCTGGTCGATGGGCTCGCCAACACGTACCAACTCTACGACCCGAAGATGATCGCCGTCTCGACCACTTGTATGGCAGAGGTCATTGGCGACGATCTGCACAGCTTCATCGAGAACGCCAAGGACGAAGGCTCGGTCCCGAGCGACTTCGACGTGCCTTTCGCCCACACTCCGGCCTTCGTCGGCAGCCATGTCGACGGCTATGACGTTACGGTCAAGGGCATTTTGGAGCATTTCTGGAAAGGGGAGGAGCGAACGGAAGCCGAGGGGACCATCAACGTCATTCCGGGCTTCGACGGATTCTGTGTTGGCAACAACCGGGAACTCAAGCGCCTGCTCGACCTGATAGGCGTATCCTACACCTTCATCCAAGACGCCTCTGACCAGTTCGACACGCCGTCCGACGGCGAATACCGCATGTATGACGGCGGCACGAAGATCGAAGACGTGAGGAAGGCACTCAACGCCGAGGCGACGCTGTCGCTGCAGCATTACAACACCCGAAAAACCCTAGAGTATTGCGAGGGGGTGGGGCAGGCGACGGCCTCGTTCCATTACCCGCTCGGTGTAAAGGCGACTGACGACTTCCTGATGGAGGTTTCCGCGATTTCCGGCAAGCAAATCCCGGAGGTAATCCGCCTCGAGCGCGGCCGACTTGTCGACGCCATGGCGGACAGCCAATCCTGGCTGCACGGTAAGAAATACGCCATTTACGGCGATCCGGACTTTGTCTACGCCATGGCCCGCTTCATCATGGAGACGGGCGGCGAGCCGACCCATTGCCTCGCCACCAACGGAACGTCGGCATGGGAAGCGGAGTTGAAGGAACTGCTTGCATCATCGCCCTTCGGCAAGGATGCTCAAGTCTGGGCGGGCAAGGACCTCTGGGCGATGCGCTCGCTGCTCTTCACCGAGCCGGTGGACCTGCTGATCGGCAACTCCTATGGCAAGTATCTGGAGCGCGACACCGGCACGCCGCTGATCCGGCTGACGTTTCCGATCTTCGATCGCCACCATCACCATCGGTTTGCGCTGATGGGCTACCAAGGCGGGTTGCGCGTGCTGACGACGATCCTCGACAAGATCTTCGACAAGCTCGATCGCGAGACAAGCGAGACGGGCGTGACGGACTATTCGTATGACCTCACCCGCTAAGCTTGACGGTCGGCTTTGGCCGGTCGTCTTCCCGAGGGACTTTGGAGACCGACGCAATGTCCTTGCTCAGAGCCAAAATCCAGGATGTCTTCAACGAGCCTGGCTGCGAAAAGAACCGCGGCAAGGATGCCAAGGCGCGCAAGGAGGGCTGTTCGAAGCCACTGATCCCCGGGGCGGCGGCCGGCGGCTGTGCCTTCGATGGCGCCAAGATCGTGCTGCAGCCGATCACAGACGTCGCACACCTGGTCCATGGGCCGCTCGCCTGCGAGGGCAATTCCTGGGACAACCGCGGTGCGGCTTCGTCCGGGCCAACGCTGTGGCGCACGAGCTTCACGACCGACCTCACCGAACTCGATGTTGTCATGGGGCAGGGCGAGCGGAAGCTCTTCAAAGCGATCCGCGAGATCAAGGAAGCGTATGGGCCGCCGGCGATCTTCGTCTATCCGACCTGCGTGACGGCGCTGATCGGCGACGACATCGACGCCGTCTGCAAGCGCGCGGCGGAAAAGTTCGGCTTGGCCGTTGTACCGGTCAATGCGCCGGGCTTCGTCGGCTCCAAGAATCTCGGCAACAAGCTTGCCGGCGAGGCGTTGCTCGAGCATGTCATCGGCACGGTCGAGCCCGACGATGCCGGCCCTTACGACATCAACATTCTTGGCGAATTCAACCTCTCGGGCGAATTCTGGCTGGTGAAGCCGCTGCTGGATCGGCTCGGGATCCGGGTGCGCGCCTGCATTCCGGGTGACGCCCGTTACGTCGATGTTGCCGGCGCGCACCGCGCCCGGGCGGCTATGATGGTGTGCTCGACCGCGCTCATCAATCTGGCACGCAAGATGGACGAGCGCTGGGACATCCCGTTTTTCGAGGGCTCCTTCTACGGGATCACCGACACCTCGGAAGCGCTCCGACAGATCTCTGAGCTGCTGGTGAAGCAGGGTGCCGATCCGGAGATCCTCGGCCGCACCGAGCTATTGATTGCAGAGGAAGAGGCGATCGCCTGGAAGAACCTAGCGGCCTACCGGCCGAGGCTCGAAGGCAAGCGCGTGCTGCTCAACACCGGCGGCGTGAAGTCCTGGTCGGTCGTCCATGCGCTGATGGAGATCGGGATCGAGATCGTCGGCACCTCTGTCAAGAAGTCGACCGTCGAAGACAAAGAGCGGATCAAGCAGATCCTCAAGGACGACAACCATATATTCGAGCAGATGGCAGCGCGCGAGCTTTACGCCATGCTCTCCGAACACAAGGCCGATATCCTGCTATCAGGCGGGCGCACGCAATTCGTCGCTCTGAAGGCCAAGACGCCCTGGCTCGATATCAACCAGGAGCGCCAACATCCTTACGCCGGCTATGACGGCATGGTGGAACTCGTACGCCAGATCGACCTGGCCATTCATAACCCCATCTGGTGCCAGGTACGCGAGCCGGCACCATGGGATTGCCAGCCTGCGGTGAGGGAGGAACGGCCGTGCACGAAAAGCGAGACCGTGACCTTGCATGCTGTCCAGGAATTCTCCGGCACCACGGCCGCTGATTTCGGCGAGTGTCGAGGAAAGCCGATGGTCCGCATCCTTCCCCAGTCCAAAGCGGCGGCGGTCAATCCGCTGAAGTCATCCCAGCCGCTCGGCGCCGCCCTCGCCTTTCTTGGCGTCGACGGCGCGATGCCATTGTTCCACGGCAGCCAGGGGTGCACCAGCTTCGCGCTCGTGCTCTTCGTGCGACATTTCAAGGAAGCCATTCCCTTGCAGACAACCGCGATGGACGAGGTGGCAACGATCCTCGGCGGGGCAGACCATCTGGAAGAGGCGATCCTCAACCTCAAGGCCCGCACAAAGCCAACGCTGATCGGGGTTTGCACGACCGCGTTGGTGGAAACCCGGGGCGAAGACTGCGCAGGAGATATCGCCAATATCAGGCTGAAGCGGACCAAAGAACTCGCGGGTACGGAGGTGGTGCTGGCCAACACGCCAGATTTCGATGGTGCGATCGAAGAGGGCTGGGCCAAAGCTGTCACCGCGATGATCGAAGGGATTACACGGCCCGGCGAGCAAGCGCGGCAGTCGAAGAAAATCGTGATCCTGCCTGGCTGGAACCTCACTGTGGCTGACACCGAGCATTTACGTGAGATGGTTGAAAGCTTTGGACTGAAGCCGGTGATTCTGCCGGACATCTCCGGCTCGCTCGACGGTACGGTGCCCGACCGCTGGGTCACGACCACCTATGGCGGCACCAGCGTCGAGGATATCCGCGAGCTAGGCACGGCCGAGCAATGTATCGTCATCGGTGAGCATATGCGCCGCCCGGCCGAGCTGCTGCAGAGGTTGACCGGCGTGCCTTACGTGCTGTTCCGGTCGCTGACCGGATTGAGGGACGCCGACCGGTTCGTCTCGCTGCTGTCCGCAGTTTCGGGCGAGGCGGCGCCGGCTGAGGTGCGCCGTCGGCGGGCGCAGTTGCAGGACGCGTTGCTCGACGGACATTTCCACTTTGGAGGCAAGAAAATTGCGATCGCTGCTGAACCAGACCAACTCTACCAACTCGCGAGCTTCTTCATCGGCATGGGCTCCGAAATCGCGGCGGCGGTCACAACGGCCGCTATGTCGAAAATTCTGGAGGAAGTGCCGGCGCAGTCGGTTCAAATCGGCGATCTCGGCGATTTGGAAGCGCTTGGCGCCGGCGCTGATCTTCTCGTTACTCATTCCCACGGCCGCCAGGCGGCGCAGCGCCTCGGCATTCCGCTCATGCGGGTCGGCTTCCCGATCTTCGACCGGCTCGGGGCCCAGCACAAGCTCACCGTCCTCTACCAGGGGACCCGCGACCTGATCTTCGAGGTTGCCAACATTTTCGAAGCCAACGGGCGAGCGCCGACGCCTGAGGCGCTTGATCCACTCCGTAAGCGAGAAATGCCAGATGAGCTCCGTCCGTCGCCTCTCGCTCGTCACTGACGAGGTTCACGTACCGAAGCCGGAACGCCAAGCGGGCGCATTGCGCGTGGCGATCGCCACGCAGGACATGAAGAACCTCAACGCCCATTTCGGATCGGCCAGGCGCTTTGCTGTCTACGACGTTATGCGCGAGGAGTGGAATCTCGTGGAAGCCGTGGCCTTTGACGACGTTTCCGACGAGAGCGGGAAGCACCGAACCGAGGGCGATGACCGCATCACCCCGAAGGTGGAGGCACTAAAGGGCTGCCATTTGCTGTTTTGTCTGGCGATCGGCGGACCTTCGGCAGCCAAACTTGTTTCCGCAAAGATCCATCCGATCAAAGTGCCGCAGCCCCAGACCATCCAAGAGGTGTTGTTGCGCACGCAGATGATGCTCAGGACGTGTCCTCCCCCTTGGCTGCGCAAGGTGCTGGCGCAGGCAGGTGTCGCTGAACAGAAGCCCTCCTTCGAGGACGAAAGCTGAATGAGGAGTGGGCGAAATGTTTGAAGCCGCTGTTGGCCCTGCCGCCACCGAGGACGAGGCGGCCCTTGCCACCCCGTTCGTCAAATGCCTCGTGCGGCTGATCCGTGCCAATGATTCCCACGGGTCATGGGAAGGCAAATCGGACGCCGAGCTGCTGGGCGACTTCATCATCACCAAGGAACAGCGCCGTGCAATTCCAATCATCGGCGATCACGATCCGGACGTGCTGTGGAGGCTCGATAAGTTCTACACCGCCGTCGGGCTTGCGATTGAGGAACGCTCCGGCCTGATGGCATCCCCGATCATGGAGATGAGCCACGAGGGCTTCGGGCGCGTGCTCTTCACGGCCGGGCGGTTGGTCGTTTTGTCGAAAACCCTGCGCGACGTCCACCGGTTCGGTTTCGAGACGTTCTGGAAACTCGCCGCCGCCGGTACCCAACTGGCCGGCGATGCCACCGCAGTCATTGAGGCTTATCCCGAGGTGGCGCGGGCGGGATCTTTCGATCGAGGGGATCATGTCAGGTCTTGAGGACATGCGATGGCCAGCCCTCTCAATCGAGGCGGTCGAGGCCGATGTGGTTCTTGGGGTAGCGCTGATGAAGCCAGTGGTACTGATCTGTTCGCAAGATGCGGAGTTGTATTTGTTCCTCAGCCACATTCTGGGGGTGGACGGCTTCACGAGTGAGCCGGCAGGCGGCGTGAATGAAGCACTTGCATTTGCCAATGAACGGGAGCTCCAGGCGGTCGTGCTGGACTGCGGGCCATCAAGCGTGGCAGGCTCCACAATCTGCGCCCGGTTTAAGGGGGAGCCCCGAACCGGCCGCCTGCCCGTCATTGCGTTGATCGCGCCCGGCGCCGAGAACCAGCACCTCGATCTCTTGAAGGCAGGAATTGACGAGAGCTTTGTGCGGCCCTTCGCGCCGGCCAAGCTGCTTGACTGTCTACGCACGAAGCTGGCGCTGCCACAGCCGGGTTCAAACGGGATAAAAAACGGCAGCTGGCTCCGCTGTGGCAGGCTAGAGATGAACGTCGATGCCCGCCGAGTCCATGGTAACGGCCACGACATCCACCTTGGACCGATCCAGTTCAAGCTGCTGCGGCATTTGCTCGAGACTCCCGGCATGGTGTTCAGCCGAGTCGAGTTAAAGAACGCTGCTTGGGGGGAAAAGATCCATGTCGGTGAACGCACCGTCGATGTCCATGTCAGCCGGATCAGAAAGGAGCTGGAGAGGACGTCGGCCGGCAGCGTCATTCGAACTATCAGGTCCGACGGCTACTCGCTGGAGGAGGCGGACGTTGAGCCTGAGGCTGACGGCGAATGAGGCAGGTGCGGTGCCACTCGCTCGAGGGACCGGACGGCTGAACAGCGAAGATGTAGTGCCACCCCATCTCCGTCGTGCTGAGGGCAAGTCTTGCGGCTTCGAAACGCGCCTACAGTTACGACATACTTAGAAAGAAGCAGACAGATGGCCTTCAAGAGCGTACTCAGTGTGACGGGAGTTGACCACTCCGATCAGGATGTCAGGACAGCTGCCAGCTTGTGTGCCGAAGTCGGCGCGTATCTTTCCGTACTGGTGATGTCGCCTCCGCCGCTCGTGATGGTCGCCTCGGCCGCTAGGCGGTGGCATCCCCGAGTGGCCTGGACAACGCGCACACGCCATTGCCGCACTGGAACAACGGTACACGCAAAGAGATTTTCACAGGACACGGCCAGTTGGGAAAAAACATCCAGGGAAATTCACAAACTGCTGAAAGCCACGTGGCGGTGCTATGATGTCGATATTGCGAACTGCGAAGCATCGGTGACGCGGTGCGACAGCGGGCGCTCTGCAACGGCCCCGCACTTCTCAACGACACTAGTCTCGGAGCTCTTGTTTTCAACGGCAGCTTGTTCGATACGGCCACTGTGCTCGCGCAGCACGCAATCGATACGTCTGCCAACATGATAGTCATGGGCGCTTATGGCAGCCGACGGCTGCGCGAGCGGCTCTTCGGTGGCGTCACAAGATGGATGGTGGGCAAGCCGCCATTGCCGCTGTTTTTGGCTCGCTGACGGGTTCCGAAGCAGCACCGATGCTGTTCGAAGCTCTACTCCCTGGTCACCTATCCTGATGCCAAGTCGGAGAAAAGTCGCCGCAACGCGAAGCTCCTGGAGCAACTTGCAAGCGCCGTCGCGAAGAACATTCCCGGACGTCTCTAACGCGCGCTCGGGGTCTGCTCGCCGAGACAATCCGTAACGCGCAGACCAACGGCCGGGCAGAGGCCCAGACGTCCTCAATGCTCTCAAAACACCGATACTCGGGTCGGCGTCAGGTCGAGAAGAGAGTCGTTTCAGCGCAGCAGGCCGCGTTCGGACCGTAGCCCCATCGTATTGGCGTTATCACGATTCCCCTCACCACTGGCCGGGAGCTGAACACCGCAACCGTGCAGCGGCCAAGGCACCGACCTTCGAGTCGGACGGTCGGGCTCTTGCCGGTGGCGGGGGGGAATTGATAGCATCAATAACGTTACCATCGGCTGGGATGGTAGCCGGCTTAGCGGCGAGGACGGCGGCCGCATCTTCAGCGTTTTCAGTCTGCCCGGCCCACCGCGTGGCGACCGAGCGGCCTTAAGGCTGGTCAATTCCGACAAGCTCACATTCGCACCAGGCGGTCCCTGTAGCGCTGAGCACAGGGAACACAGAAAATATCGGCACAAAGCAGGAACCCCGGAGAGCTCACCGGCCGCACACGCCGGCACTCATCCTGGCCTTTTTTGCCAGGATCATAATCTTCGAGCTGGCGATGGCGGTATTGGCGAGCCGAAGCTGGACCGGCTTCGTCGTGAAAAATTCCCATGTCGCCAGCCAGGAATTCAATCGCAAGGCGGGCGAGGGGGCACAGGCCGCGCTCGGATGGGGCAGCCTTTGCAATCGAAAATGGCGAGATCCGCTACCGCCTGAGGGACCGGAACGGCAAGACGCTCAAGCCGGTGGCGTGAAGCGGACAATGATGACGGGCCTGGCGGCAGCCAACGCAGTCTTGATGTCCATCTGCTCGGTCCCTCAGCCGAATACATGTTGAGTCGTCCGTGGCCAGGCTTTCGTGCCGGCCCGAAGTGCCAGATGCGTGTCCAAACCGGACAGCGGCAGAAGACATGTCGCGTCCAATACAACCGGCCATCTTGGGCACCCGGACGATTTTGAAGTAGAATCAAGAAGTTACTGCGCGCCTAGCGCGTTGGCACGGCCTTTGCGATTTGAGAGTCAGCAACACTGAGTGAAGGCTGACTGCACGCAGATGCGCAAGACGAGCGATGCTCTTGAACCCTCGTGCCCCCGTCTCAAAGGGGGAACAAGCTCGCGCATAAGGTCACCCAACCTTTGGCAACAGCCTTGGAGAGCAACATGGTAGTGCAGCTGGGGTCACCGGCTCCCGAGATCAAAGTGGAGGACTGGCTGCGTGGCGAGCCCCGAGGGTGCCAAGGCGCGGTTGGCCGAGGAGGAAAGATAAAAAAATGGGTAATTGGTCGAAATGACTTACTGGTCAATTCGCCCATTTCCCTGGCGTGACCGTGCGGCAAGGAGGGTCCATGCAGAACTTGGTCGATCGTTTGCAGCAGGGTCGAGGCTCAAATCTTCATGGCCTCCGGCCGCATTGCGGCGGAAGTGATGTTCAACGCGAATTCGCGTGGAAGACTTCGCAGTCGAGGACGTGTTCAAGGTCGGCCCGAAGGACATCAATTGCGTGGAACCAGTCGCGCCGAGCCGGGCGTCGGCTGCGCAAGTGTGCCCGAAGTACGCGTCCCAGACAACAGACATCGTGCTTCGAGGAAGAGGACTGAAATGAGGAGAAGGCGAAATGTCTGACACCGCAATCAGCCCTGCCGTTGAGGAGGACGAGGCGCCTGCCACGCCATTCGTCAGATGCCTCGTGCGGCTGATCGGTGCTCAAGACTCCTACGGCTCGTGGGAAAGCAAATCGGACGCCGAACTGCTGGACGACTTCATCGTCATCAGAAAACAGCGCCGTGCGATGCCTGTCATCGGCGATCCCGAGCCGGACGTGCTTTGGAGGCTCGACATACTTTACACCGCCGTCGCGCTCGCGATCGAGGAGCGCTCCGGCCTGATGACATCGCCAATGACAAAGATGAAACCTATGGGGCTTCGGACGATCGCGTTTTACGGCCGGGCGGTTGGTCGCTCTGTCGAGACATCCACCGGTTCGGCTTAGAGATGCTCAGGAAGCTAGCGGAGGCCGGTACGAAACTGATCGACGATGCGACTGCGGCCATCGAAGCCTAACCCGACGTGGCACGGGCGTGAAGAAACCGATTTCAAGGAAGGATCTATGTCAAAGCTGGATGAGATGGGAACGGAAGTCCGAAAGCTTCAGTTGCGCGCGCCATTGCCAAGATGAAATTGCGCGACCTTGCAGAGGATCTCCCTGGAAAATGGACGGAGATAGAGGAAGTCGCCGAGGAAGCGTCGGCCGTTTTTGCCGAGTTGGATGGCGCCCAGAGAGAGCTCGCTGCAATGAAGAAGTTACGATGAGGAGCACATTCACCACGCGCGACGGCTCCGGATGGATGCCGGAATATCTCACCGCGATAGACGGCGCGACCTGCATCGGCTGCGGCCGCTGTTTCAAAGTCTGCTCGCGCGAGGTCATGCATCTTTACGGCGTCAATGACGCGGGTGAAATCCTCGCCTGCGACGGCAAAGACGACGATTTCGATGGCGAGCTCAATCGCATGATCATGGTCGTCGACCATCCCGGCCGCTGCATTGGCTGCGGAGCCTGCGCCCGCGTCTGCCCGAAGAGCTGCCAGACCCATGTTGCGGCCGACAATGTCGCTGCATGATCTGGTGGACATCCAGGAGAACGGCATTGCCCTTCAGAATCTTCTGCCGCGTCCTGGGAATGGTCCTTTGCAGCACAGCTCTGACCGCCTATTTCGCTTCTCATTCCATCGGCACAGCAATCGTCACGACGCTGGCTTGTTCGCTGCTCCTTCAGCTGGCGTATTTCGCAAGCGTGCTCTTTCTGATCTGGCGGTCTGGCCACGTTAGCCGAGCTGGCCAAAGGGCCGAGCATTTCGACAGTTGCGAGGAAGTTGGATCCGAGCCGCCAGACCTGGATGAGGTAAAGAATGAATCCGCAGAGTTGCTCCAGCGCGGTCAAATGCTGGCCACATCGCTGGAGTAGTCGTCACGATCAACGTCTCCGGATCCGGTCGTCTGTCGGCAAACAACGAAATTGCATCGTGAACCTGCTGGAAGCCTGGAGCGAGGTTCCCATACAGGAGCAGCCCCTCTTCCGTCAGCTTGATCTCGCGGTTCCAACGATCAAACAGGCGAACGCTGAGTTGAAGCTCCAATAGCTTTATCTGCTGGATTACCGCCCTGGCGTCCCGCCGCCCAGATCTTTTGCAGCGCCGTTTACGCTGCCGTGACGCCCGACCTTGACAAAGGCGCACGCCTTGGTCGCTTCGGTGATGACGCGCCTGACCTCCATCAGCTTCGACGCCTTCAGGCCGGTTTCGCTTCTTTGAGCTGACCGAGAGCTGCAGAACATGGCCGTTCATTGGTTTCGTCTTCTTCCCTCGAGGACATCAAGGAGCGCCCGCGCCGCATCGAGCACGTTCGTGCCAGGGCCAAAGATAGCCGCCACACCGCGGTCACTGAGGAACTGGTAATCCTGGCGCGGGATGACGCCACCGACCACGACGACAATGTCGTCGGCACCCTTGGCCTTTAGCGCCTCGACTAGCTGCGGCGCGAGCGTCCTGTGACCGGCCGCCAGCGAGGATACCCCCACAAGATGCACCTTCTTCTCTACTGCTAGCTGCGCGGCCTCCTCCGGCGTCTGAAAGAGCGGGCCTGCGACCACGTCGAAGCCGATGTCGCCCAAGGCGGACGCGATAACCTTGGCGCCGCGGTCGTGCCCGTCCTGACCAAGCTTCGCCACCATAATGCGCGGCCTTTGTCCAAGGGTGCAAGTGAAGTCATGGATCCGCGAGACCAGCGTCTTGAACTCCGGCTCCTGGTCAAAGGCTTTGCCATAGACGTTGCTGACCACCTCGGGTACCGCCGTATGATCGCCAAACGCCTCACGCATGGCATCTGAAATCTCCCCCACAGTCGCGCGGGCCCGTGCCGCCTCGATCGCCGCTGCGAGGATGTTGCCTTCGCCGCTAGCTGCGACCTGGCTAAGTGCGAGAAGCGTATCGCCGACGCGCTGGGGATCGCGCTGGCGCCTGGTCTTTTCGATGCGGGCAATCTGCGACTGGCGCACGGCTCCATTGTCAATGTCCAGGATATCGATCTGGTCCTCGGTCTCGAGCCGGAACTTGTTAACGCCGACTATGACCTCTTCGCCCTTATCGACGGCAGCCTGACGGCGTGTGGCCGCCTCCTCGATCAGCCGCTTGGGCAGTCCGGAGGCCACGGCTTTGGTCATGCCGCCCAGCGCCTCGATCTCTTCGATAAGCGCCCAGGCCTTTTCGGCAAGCTCATTGGTCAGGCTTTCTACGTAATAGGAGCCGGCGAGCGGATCAACGACCTTGGTCACGCCGGTCTCATGCTGCAGGATGAGCTGCGTGTTGCGCGCAATGCGGGCGGAGAATTCCGTCGGCAACGCGATCGCCTCGTCGAAAGAATTGGTGTGCAGCGACTGCGTGCCGCCAAGAACGGCGGCAAGCGCCTCATAGGCCGTGCGCACGATGTTGTTGTAGGGGTCCTGCTCCTGCAGCGACACGCCCGATGTCTGGCAATGCGTGCGCAGTATCAACGACGAAGGCTTCTTCGGATGGAACTCTTCCATGATACGCGACCACAGAAGTCGAGCTGCCCGCAGCTTGGCGGCCTCCATGAAAAAATTCATGCCGATGGCGAAGAAAAACGAAAGCCGGCCGGCGAACTCATCGACGCTCAGGCCCTTGGCGATGGCTGCGCGGACATATTCGCGCCCGTCAGCCAGCGTGAAGGCAAGTTCCTGGACCCGCGTCGCGCCGGCTTCCTGCATGTGATAGCCGGAAATCGAGATCGAATTGAATTTTGGCATCTCCCTTGCCGTGTATTCGATGACGTCGGCGATGATCCGCATCGAGGGTCCGGGCGGATAGATGTAGGTGTTGCGGACCATGAACTCCTTGAGGATGTCGTTCTGAATGGTTCCGGAGAGTTTTTCGCGCGCGACGCCCTGTTCTTCTCCCGCGACGATGAAGTTCGCCAGGATCGGGATCACCGCGCCGTTCATGGTCATCGAAACCGACATCTCGTCGAGCGGAATGCTATCGAACAGGATCTTCATGTCCTCGACAGAATCGATCGCAACGCCAGCTTTGCCGACGTCGCCCTCGACGCGGGGATGGTCTGAATTGTAGCCGCGATGCGTGGCAAGATCGAAAGCCACCGACAGGCCCTTCTGTCCGGCGGCGAGCGCCTTGCGATAGAAGGCGTTGGATTCCTCGGCTGTCGAGAAGCCGGCATACTGACGGATGGTCCAGGGCCGGCCAGCATACATTGTAGCGCGCGGCCCGCGGAGGAACGGCCTCAGGCCCGGCAACGAATTGAGGTGGGCGATCTCCTCCAGATCCGTTGCGGTATACAGCGGCTTGACGGCTATGCCTTCCGGCGTGTGCCAGACCAGATCGTCCGGCGAGGCCTTCAGTTCGCGCTCGGCGAGTTTGCGCCAGTCCTCGTACCCCACCCGGTCGCCCATTGCCCTGCCCTCACTCGAATTCCATGATCAGTTCATCGACGGCCAGGCTGGCGCCGGCTTCCGTGGCGATGCGCCGGATCGTTGCCCGGCGCTCGGCGCGCAGCACGTTTTCCATTTTCATGGCTTCGACCGTCGCAAGCGCCTGCCCTGCCTCGACCTGATCCCCCGCCTTAACCGAGACGGCGGTTATCACGCCGGGCATCGGACAGAGCAGCATCTTGGAGGTGTCTGGTGGCAGCTTTTCCGGCATCAGCAGCGCCAGCTCGGCAATGCGGGGCGTGCGGACATGGGCCAACACATCCATGCCTCGCCATCGCAAACGGATGCCCGTCGCCACGTTTGACGTCTTCACGCCAAGCGTCTCATCGTCGATCGTGAACCGAGCTTGGCTGCACCCCGGCTGCCAGTCGCTGCCGACTGCGACCGGAGTCTCGCCGCCGAGGGCGACGACGACCTTGCCGCCCTTTTCACCAATCGTGATGCCAAAGCTTTTGCCGGCTAACATCGCGACCCAGTCGTGCCCCACCAGCCGACGGTGATTGTCCATCGCACTAGAAATCAGCACGTTGCGTTCCTGCATCCGCAGATTGATGAAGGCGGCGATCACCGCCAGCTTCCTGGCATCCTCCGCGGACGGTTCGACCCCAGAAAACCCGTCCGGATATTCCTCGGCGATAAACGCAGTCGTCAGCCTTCCCTGGCGAAAGCGCGGATGGTCGATGACAGCGGACAGGAACGGCAGATTGTGGCCGATACCCTCCACTTCGAAGTCGTCGAGGGCGCGGGCCATGGCATCGATAGCCGCCAGCCGGGCGGATGTCCCCTGTCCGTCCGGCGCCCAGGCGCACAGCTTGGCGATCATCGGATCATAATACATGGAAATCTCGCCGCCCTCGAAGACACCGGTATCGTTGCGCACGATCGCCCCGTCGTCGAGTACGCCTTCCATCGGCGGACGATAACGGCTCAGCCTGCCAATCGACGGCAGGAAGTTTCGATAGGGATCTTCGGCATACAGCCGGCTTTCGATCGCCCAACCTGTCAACCTCACCTCGTCCTGCGTCAGGCGAAGCGGTTCACCGGCCGCAATGCGGATCATCTCCTCGACTAGGTCGATACCGGTGATCAACTCCGTCACCGGATGCTCGACCTGCAGCCTCGTGTTCATTTCGAGAAAATAGAACTTCTTTTGCGCATCGACGATGAACTCGACCGTGCCAGCCGAAAAGTAACCGACAGCCTTGGCGAGTGCCACCGCCTGCTCACCCATGGCCTTGCGCGTCGATGCGTCGAGAAAAGGCGACGGCGCTTCCTCGACGACCTTCTGGTTGCGGCGCTGGATCGAGCATTCTCGTTCGCCAAGATGGATCAGGTTGCCATGCTGGTCGCCGAGCACCTGAATCTCGATGTGGCGCGGCTGGGTAACGAACTTCTCGATGAAGATGCGGTCGTCGCCGAAAGACGATTTCGCCTCGTTCTTCGACGATTGAAACCCCTCGCGCGCCTCGATATCGTTCCAGGCGATCCGCATGCCTTTGCCGCCACCGCCCGCCGACGCCTTGATCATCACCGGATAGCCGATCTCGTCGGCGATCTTCACCGCCTCGTCGGCATCCGCGATCAACCCCATATGGCCAGGCACGATCGAGACCCCGGCCGATGCGGCGATCTTCTTCGACGTGATCTTGTCGCCCATCGCCTCGATCGCCACCGGCGGTGGCCCGATGAAGGCGACGCCCATGGGTTTCAACGCCTCGGCGAAATTAGCGTTCTCCGACAGGAAGCCATAGCCCGGATGCACGGCGTCGGCGCCGGTCTGCTTCACCGCTTCGAGGATCTTGCCGACGACGATGTAGGACTGGCTCGAAGGCGGCGGACCGATATGCACGGCTTCGTCGGCCATCTTGACATGCAACGCCTCGCGATCGGCATCTGAATAGACTGCGACAGTGGCAATGCCGAGCTTCCTTGCGGTCTTGATGACACGGCAGGCGATTTCGCCACGATTGGCGATGAGGATTTTCTCGAACATTCTTTGCCTATCGTTCAACTGTGAAAGTCGACGCGTCGGTATCCTGCTTCCAACTGAGCTTGGCGCGATTCAGCGTCGTCGGCAGGTCGATGGCGCAAAGGCACCAATCCATTTCACCGGCGTGCCCCAACCAGACTAGACCTCGTGGCCCGCCGACGAGATCGGAAAGCTGTCCCGGCGTCACATAAATGCGTTCACCGCAGAACACGTGATTGCACATAGTTTCACCTCTACAGCGGCATCGTGTCGTGTTTCTTCCAGCGCGCATCGACGCTCTTGCCCCGTAACGCCGCGAAGGCACGGGCAATGCGTCGGCGCGAGGAATGCGGCATGATCACCTCGTCGATGAAGCCACGTTCGGCAGCGACGAAAGGATTGGCGAAACGCTCCTCATAGTCCTTGGTGCGCTGGGCGATCTTGTCCTTGTCGCCAAGTTCCGAGCGATAAAGGATTTCGGTCGCACCCTTGGCGCCCATCACCGCGATCTCGGCCGTCGGCCAGGCATAGTTGACATCGGCGCCAATATGCTTGGAGGCCATGACGTCATAGGCCCCGCCATAGGCCTTGCGCGTGATCAGCGTCACCATCGGCACCGTCGCCTGGCTGTAGGCAAACAACAGCTTCGCTCCATGCTTGATGACGCCGCCATATTCCTGCGCCGTGCCGGGCAAGAAACCGGGCACGTCGACGAGGGTCAGGATCGGGATCGAGAAGGCGTCGCAAAAGCGGACATAGCGCGCCGCCTTGCGCGAGGAGTCGATGTCGAGGCAGCCCGCCAGCACCATCGGCTGGTTGGCAACCACACCGACCGTCTGGCCCTCGATGCGTAGGAAACCGGTGAGGATGTTTCTAGCAAAGGCCTCCTGGATTTCGAAGAAATCACCCTCGTCGGCGATTGCCAGGATCAGCTCACGCATGTCGTAGGGTTTGCTGGCGCTGTCCGGCACCAGCGTGTCGAGCCGCATCTCGAGCCGTGACGGATTATCGTGGAAGGGGCGGACCGGCGGCTTTTCGCGATTGTTGAGCGGAAGGAAATCGAAGAGGGCGCGAACTTGCTCAAGGGTCTCGACGTCGTTTTCGTAGGCGCCATCGGCGACGGACGATCTGGTTGTGTGCGTGCGCGCACCGCCAAGTTCTTCGGCGGTAACAATTTCGTTGGTGACAGTCTTAACCACGTCTGGACCGGTGACGAACATGTACGACGAATCGCGGACCATGAAGATGAAATCGGTCATGGCTGGCGAATACACCGCGCCGCCGGCGCAAGGACCCATAATGACGGAGATCTGCGGTATCACCCCCGACGCATCGACATTGCGCTTGAAGACGTCGGCATAGCCGGCCAGCGAAGCCACGCCTTCCTGGATGCGCGCGCCGCCGGAATCATTCAGTCCGATAACCGGCGCGCCATTGCGCACAGCCATGTCCATGATCTTGCAGATCTTCTGGGCGTGGGTCTCCGACAACGAGCCACCAAGCACGGTGAAATCCTGGGAGAAGACATAGACCAGACGACCGTTGATCGTGCCCCAGCCCGTTACGACGCCGTCGCCCGCCACTTTCTGGGCGGCCATTCCGAAATCGACTGTGCGATGAGTGACATACATGTCGTATTCCTCGAACGACCCCTCATCGAGAAGGACGTCGAGGCGTTCACGCGCCGTCAGCTTGCCCTTGGCATGCTGCGCATCGATGCGCTTTTGCCCGCCGCCGAGGCGAGCCTCGGCGCGACGGAATTCCAACTGTTCGAGAACCGCGCGCATCAGCGGCCGGCTCGCGCGTCAACCCATTTCCATGCCGTCGGGAAAACAAGAACAGCCAGAAGCGCCTTGACGATGTCGCCGAGCATGAAGGGATAGAGTCCGAACTGGAGAATGGGCTTGTCGAAGCCGAGTACGGCGCCAAGCCACAGCAGCCCAGGTACATAAATGATAGCCCCGGCAAACAGGGCTGCAGCCATTGCGGAAAGCGGATTACGGTCCCAGCCGCGGACCGCGAGCCAACCGGCAAGGAGCACGGCCGGCAAGAAGCCAAGGAGATACCCTCCCGTCGGCCCCATCATATAGGCAAGGCCGACGCCTTTTTCCGGCGTACCGGCGAAGACCGGGAAACCGGCAGCGCCCTCGGCCAGGTAAAGAGAAACAGCGGCGACGCCGCGTGCAGGCCCCAGCGCCAATCCCAGGCCAATGACGACGAAAGTCTGCATGGTGATCGGCACCGGATGGAACGGCACCGCAACCTTGGCCGAAAGGGCGAGCAGCAGCGAGGCTGCGAAGATGGTGGTTCCGTCGACTGCAGGGTTGCTCGCCCCCCGCCGTCTCGCAATGGCGTTGTAGATGGTCATTTCGGCTCTCCTCCAAAGGTCCCCTAACTGCTGCCACCAACCTTTAGGTGGCGCGACCGAATGAGGGAACCTTTGAAAAGGAGCGAAGGTGTAATATAGCAATTTGTAATCTGCATTTGCGAAGTTGCGAACATGGCCATAGGCAAACTTTTTGTCGGTACAAAAGTCCGCGCTCTGCGCGAAAGCAGCAAGGCGACGCAGGCCGCCTTCGCCGAGCGCATTGGCATCTCGACCAGCTACCTCAATCAGATAGAAAATAATCAGCGGCCGGTTTCGGCCTCAGTGCTCTTATCGCTTGCCGAGAACTTCAAGATCGATATCGCATCCATGTCGGGAAGCGACAGCGACCGTCTGCTCTCGGCGCTTAGCGAGGCTCTTGCAGATCCGGTTTTAGGTGCCTATTCGCCGAGTTTGCAGGAGTTGAAACTCGTCACTCAGAACGCGCCGGGCTTTGCGCATGCTTTGATTGCCAGCCACCAAGCCTATCGCCGCAACAGCGAACAGCTTGCAAGCTTCGATGATCACATGGTCCGCTCAAACGCCGTCGGTGATCCGACGCCCTACGAAGAGGTCCGCGATTTCTTCCACTTCGTCGACAACTATATTTCCGACCTTGATCTGGCAGCCGAGCGCCTGGCGACGAGCCTTGGCATTCCTGACCGCGATGCTGCGCTTGTGTTGCCGACCTATCTGGAGAGCCAGCACGGTGTTCGGATCCTGCGCTCGCAATCCGGCGAGGATATCCTGCGCCGATATGACGGTGCTTCCCGCGCACTCTTCCTCAATCCCTATTCGCCGACATCGACGCGAACTTTTCAGATGGCGTTCCAGGTGGCCGCCTTGGAGATGGACAAAGAGATCGATGCGATAGTCCAGCGAACAAACTTCCGCACCCAAGAATCTGGTGAGATCTGCAAGATCGGTTTGCGCAATTACTTCGCCGGAGCGCTGACGCTGCCCTATCAGCATTTTCTGGTGGCGGCGAAAGAACTTCGTCACGACCTTGAATTGATGGCGACACGTTTTGGTGCGAGTCTTGAACAGGTCGCGCATCGTCTTTCGACCTTGCAGCGGCCGGGCGTCAAGGGCGTACCTGTGTTCTTCGCCTGCATCGATCGCGCGGGAAATATCACCAAGCGTCATAGCGCCGCCAAATTGCAATTCGCTCGCTTCGGGGCAGCATGCCCGCTTTGGAACTTACATCAGGCCTTTGAGACGCCGGGCCGCATCATCCGCCAACTGGCTGAGACGCCCGATGGCGCGCGCTATCTCAGCATAGCCACCGAAATTGCCAAAGGCAGCGGCGGATTCAATACTCCGCAACGACGATACGCCATTGCTCTTGGCTGTGAGGTAGCCCATGCGCAAGACTTCGTCTATGCCGACGGTACCGACCTGAACAATCGGTTGGCATTCGAGCCGATCGGTGTTTCATGCCGCATTTGTGAGCGGCTGAATTGCGTCCAACGTGCCGTCCCGCCGCTCAAGAGCAAGATTGCAGTCGATCAAAGCCAACGTGGCGCATTGCCGTACACCCTTCGCTGATTTTACGATCACCCAACATTGGACCTTGGGTGGCCGGAGGACTGCTTTTCGTTTTTAAGTGTTGGCGACTCAACAACGGTGGCCGACGACGTGACCTCATGCAGCATGGCAGGATCGTCAAACAGGGCGAGAAGGAAAGAGATCTTCCGACCACCTCATCACGCGTACACGGAACTGCTCGGGATTTGAACATATGTCGGCTTAAAGCGAGAATGCAGGGATTTCAACTTCTGAAGCCAACAGGCCTATGGACCGAGCCTGTGTCGCAGGCTGCGAAGCGCACTGTGGAAAGCCGTCTCATAGGTTTGTATCTTTTGCCAGGCAGCTAGGCCTCACGCGAAGGCTTCGCCGGATTTGTCGGGTTGCCCATAAAGCGATCTGTCGAGGCTGGGAGCCACCTTGAACCGTTTTCGATAGGCACGGCTCAGGCTTTCGCTTGCCGAAAAACCGCACATGAGGGCGATATTGCCTACCCGCTCTCGTGAATTTCGCAAGAGATTGCGTGCGCGATCGAGGCGTAGTTCCAGGTAGTAGGTCTGCGGTGACTGTCCGAGGTGCCGCAGGAAGAGCCGACGAAGCTTCCATTCCTTGGCCTCCAGGCGGTTGGCGATCTCCCTGATCGGAAGTGGCGATTCCATGTTCGCAAGCATCATCTCAATAGCCTTCGCGAGCGTCCGGTTGAGGCGAGGGATCGACCAGTCGAACCCGAACGATCCATCCGCGCGTTCCGATTCCAGAGGCCGATAGTTCAGGATCTCTGCGACTCGGCGCGCCAATCGTTTGTTTTCAAAATGCGAAATCATGGCCAGCGTCATGTCGATCGTTACGACTCCGCCCGCACTTGAGCAGCGATCATGATCGAGATCGAACAGGCGATCGGCGAAGAAGGCTTCGCCGCGGCTTTCACGGAACCCGACGATCGCCTCGTGGTGCGCGGCCGCAGGTCGCCTGTCGAGAAGGCCCGCCTCGGCAAAGATGAGGGCCCCGGTGTCGACGCAGCCCATAAGGGATCCAGTCCGGGCGCGGCGCCTGAGCCAGCTCAATACCGCGTTGGTCTTCATGCGGTCCGGGGCGTAGGAAGCCAACAGAATGACGGCATCTGTCGGCTGTTCATCCAGCCCGCCCTGAATCTCCAGAGCATGGCCTGAAGAGGACCGCGGTGTCGTCCCGTCAATACTCAAGACGCGCCAGCGAAAGACCGGTCCCTGACTTTCTCGATTCGCCAGCCGGAGCGGTTCCGTGATGAGCGAAAGCGACAGAAGCGGGAAGCCTTCGCCAATTACGATAGTTACCACCTTCATGTTCAGTCAGGTCATTTTTTTGTCTGCTCGGATCATCCAGGGAAGGAAGCAGATCGCTATGCTTCAGGCAAGCTTCTTATCCCCGGAAACCAGATGACACAGCCCCTCGATGCCCTCTTCCGCCCCAAATCTGTGGCGTTCATCGGGGGCAGCAATCTCAATCCCGCATTGAAATACCACCGCGACCTCGGCTTCTCCGGAGACACCTGGGTGGTGAATCCCAAATACGAGACCCTGCAAGGATTTCCTTGCGTCCCCTGGATCGAGGCGCTTCCGCAGGCGCCTGATCTGGCTTTCATCGCAATCCGGCGCGAAGCCGCGCTGGAAGCGGTCGGATCGCTCCGTGTCAAAGGCTGTAGAGCAATCGTTTGCAACGCCGCCGGTTTCGCCGAGACGGGGACCGACGGTGGCAACCTGCAGGCGGAGCTCGTCGCCGCGGCTGGCGACATGGCCATGCTCGGCCCAAACGCCGTCGGACTGGTCAACTTCGTCGATCCGATGGCAGCCATGATGGACCAGTTCGGGGTCCACTCGGTCGAAAAGGGCGTCGCCGTCGTCAGCCAGGGCGGTGGCCTTCTGTGCGACGCGGTATTCTCCGATCGAGGTCTGCCAATCACGCATCTTGTCGGTGGTGGCAATCAGGCGATTACCGGCATGGAAGCCTGCGTTGACTACCTGCTCGACGATCCGCGCGTGACTGCCGTCGGCCTGTCCTTTGAAAGTCTTCGGGATGTGTCGGTTCTCCGCAAGGCTGCGGCGAAGGCGCTTAAGCTCGGCAAGCCAATCGTCGCCATCAAGTTCGGCAAGACGGCTGCAGGCGCGCAGGCGGCGGCTTCCCATACCGCGTCGATGACCGGGGCAGGGGCTGCCTGGGAGGCACTCTTCGACAGGCTGGGCATCATCTCCACCAACTCGGAATCCGAGTTCTTCGAGACGCTGAAGCTCTTCCATTCGGGGCAGGCGCCCAAGGGACGCAGAGTTCTCGTGACGGCCGTGTCCGGGGTGCTGGGCGTGATGCTCGCCGACCACCTTAGCGCCGCAGGATTCGAGCTTCCTCAGCCGACCGGGGACCGGGTCGCCCGCCTGCGGGAAGTCCTTCCCTTGATGGCAACGCCTGGCAATCCGCAGGATGTCACCATGGGCGCCTGGAACGACAAGGACCGTCAGACGGCCATCTACTCTGCGCTGCTCGACGAAGGCTACGACGCCGCCCTGATGGTGCAGAACTATCCCCGCGAAGGCATGTGGGACATCAGCGAATACGCTGCGCAGGTCGAGGCGCTCGGCGCGGCCTGCCGAGGCCGCGACGTCGCCGCCATGCAGCTGGCCCCCATGATCGACTGCTTCCCGGCCCACGCCCGGGATCACACCCAGACCCTCGGCCTTGCCGCCATGCAGGGTCTGGAGGAATGTATGCGTGCGATGTCACACGGTGTCTGGTGGCGCGAGCGCCGCGAAGAGCTGAATGCCGCAGGGCTGGAGCAGCTGACCGCGGCCCAGTCGATTGTTCCTGAAGCCGGCACCTATCAAGACGAGGCATCAGCCAAGTCGATGCTGGCAGGGGCTGGAGTCCGGGTTCCCAAGTCGAGAGTCTCCAGTCCCGAGAAGGCCCACGAAGTCGCCACCGAAATCGGCTTCCCGGTTGTTCTCAAAGCTCTCGACCCCCGCCTCATTCACAAGTCCGAGGTCGGTGCGGTTTGCATCGGCCTGTCCTCGGCCCAGGAGGTGCGCGACGCGGTCGACAAGATGCGATCGGACATGGGCCGCCTCGCACCGAACATTCCATTGAACCTCGTCCTCGTAGAGGCGATGGCGGCGAACACCGTTGCCGAGGTCTTGGCTGCCGTGACTTACGATCCGTCCGTCGGTTCCATCATGATGATCGCCGGCGGCGGAGTGGAAGCCGAGCTCTGGAATGACAGCACTTTGGTCGCTGCGCCATTCCGCCGTGAAGAACTCTCGCGTGCGTTCGACCGTCTGAAGGTGGCCGAGCGCCTGAAGGGATGGCGGGGCCGTCCCGCAGGCGACCGCGAGGCGCTGCTCGACACGCTGGAGGCCCTGGGCCTCTTCGCCATCGCCGAGGGCGCCGAAGAAATCGAAATCAACCCGATCCTGGTCGGCCGAGAAGGCGCGCTTGCCGTGGACGCGGTTCTGAAGCTTGCACACCGCAAGAAGTGTGTCGCCTAACACAAAGGGGAAGGCCATGCAGGGTATCACTACCACCGATTACAGGCACCTTGTCTACGAGGTGGACTCCGAGCACGTCTGCTGGCTGACACTGAACAGGCCGGAGAAGCTGAATGCGATGAACCTGAGGCTTATCGCCGAACTACAGGCAGGCCTTCTGCGCGCGGACCGCGACGACAATGTCAATGTTATCGTCATCCGCGGGAACGGCCGGGGATTTTGCGCCGGACACGATCTTGATGAAGACGCCTCGGAGGACCGCACGTCGATCTACGAGTACCGCGCCCACTACATCCATCAGTTCGAGGAGTTCACCACTCCCTGGACCGTCACCAAGCCGGTCATAGCCTCGGTCCACAAGTACGCCATCGGCAAGGGGTTCGAGCTGTCCTTGTTCTGCGACGTCTCGATCGTCACCTCGGACACCCGAATGGGCTACAACGAGGTCCGCTACGGCGTGTCGGGGCACTGCATGTTCCTACCTTGGGTGGTGAACATGAAGACCGCCAAGGACCTTCTCCTGACAGGCAGGGAACTGACCGCCGCCCAGGCGAAGGAAATGGGCCTGGTCACCGACGTGGTCGAGCCGGACCAGCTCGCGGAAGCTACCTGGCGCAAGGCCACACTGATGGCGCGGATGCCGCGCGAGATGCAGCGGATGCACAAGATGTATCTGAATCGCGTCTACGAGATGCAGGGGCTCAGGACGGCGACCGACTACTACCTCGAGCAGGTTGCCATCATGGGCGCGCAGCCTGTGCCCGAATACGCGGAGTTCAGCCGGATGACCGCCGAAAAGGGACTGCGGGCCGCCCTCGATCACGCCAATGCTCGTTACGAAGGGCTGGACTGATGGACTTCTCGCTGACCGAAGAGCAGGAGATGCTCTCCAAGACGGTCCGCAACTTCTGCGAAACCGAACTCATCCCGCACGAAGCGTTGCTTGAGCGGACGAGTGAACTGCCGCGCGAACTGGAACTCGACATCCGCCGCAAGGCGATGGCACTCGGACTTCACGCCTGCAATATGCCAGAAAGCGTGGGCGGAGCCGCGTTGGACTGCGTGTCCTTCACGCTCGTCGAAAAAGGGCTGTCACGGGCATCCCTGGCCTTGGCCGAGTGCGTTCGTCGGCCAAACAACATCCTCGCGGCGTGCCAAGGAGAGCAGATTGCCCACTTCCTCGAACCTGTGATGCGGGGCGAGAAGAGGGAATGCATCGCCATGACTGAACCCGACGCTGGCTCCGATCTCAAGGGCATGAAGACCCGCGCCGTCGAGGACGGCAGCGACTGGATCATCAACGGAACTAAGCACTTCATCTCGAATGCCCAGAACTCGGATTTCGTGATCCTGTTCGCGGCGACTGGGGAGGAAGAGACGTCGAGCGGTTCCCGCAAGCGCATCTCGTGTTTCCTCGTGGACCTCGACACTCCAGGTCTCGAAGTCGCCAGGGGCTACGACCACATGGGTCACCGCGGCTACTACAACAACATCCTGAACTTCGACAGCGTCCGCGTCGGCGCCTGGCAGATGGTCGGTGACGAAGGCGAGGGTTTCAAGGTGGTGAGTGACTGGCTCGGGCCCGGCCGCCTGACGGTGGCGGCGGTCTGCGTTGCCCGTGCGGAACGTGCTTTCGAGGTCGCTGTCGACTTTGCGGCCCAGCGAAAACAGTTCGGGCAGCCGATCGGCAAGTTCCAAGGAATCAGCTTCCCGCTCGCCGACATGGCGACCGACATCCGCATCGGCGACCTTCTGCTGATGAACACGGCGTGGAAGGTGGATCAGAACGCGCCGACGATCGCCCAGGACTGCGCCATGGCGAAGGTCTGGTGCTCCGAGATGCTCGGGCGCGTGGCCGACCAAGCCATCCAGACCTGCGGCGGCATGGGCGTGATGGCCGACCTGCCGCTCGAACGTATCTACCGTGACGCTCGCGTCGAGCGCATCTGGGAGGGGACCTCCGAGATACAGCGTCACATCATCAGCCGACAGCTCATGCGTGCGAGAGGTGCGTGAACATGACGCCGAACAAGATGACGGCCGTGCACCTCGTCGGTCACGGCGGCCTCGACAAGCTGGTCGTTCGCAACGACGTTGTCGTTCGCCAGGCTGGTCCCGGGGAAGTTCTCGTCAACGTGACTGCCGCTGGCATGAACAACACGGACATCAACACGCGCACCGGCTGGTACAACAAGCAGGTCAGTTCGGGCACCACGGCGGAAGGGGGGAATCGCGGCTTCGGGGTCGCCGAGAAGGGCATGGGTGACTGGGAGGGCGGGCTTACGTTCCCGCGCATCCAGGGCGCCGACGCCGTCGGCTACATCGTGGCAGTCGGCGAGGGCGTGGACGCGAGCCGGATTGGTGAACGTGTCGTGTGCGATCCCTATATCCGCGATCCGGAAGATGTCGAAGGGTTCGACAGCGCGGGCTTCTTGGGATCCGAGCACGACGGCGCGTTCGCCCAGTTCACCACCGTCCCGTCCGTCAATGCCGTCTCGGTCCCGAAGGACTTTCCGCTCTCGGATGCGGCTCTTGCGACCCTTCCATGCTCGGGCGGCACGGCCATGAACATGCTCTCGATGGCCGCCGCAAAGGCAGGCGATCTTGCGCTCGTCACAGGCGCCTCCGGCGGCGTCGGCACGTTCCTGGTGCAGATCCTGAAGGCTCTCGGCGCGACCGTCATTGCGGTCGCGGGCATGTCGAAGATGGCGGCCGTCTCCGAACTCGGCGCCGATCACGTGATCGACCGCGAGACACCAGACCTCGTCGCTGCGGTGCTGGAGATCACGGGCGGCAGAAAGCTTAGCCTCGTGGCAGACGTGGTTGGCGGCGACCAGTTCCCCGATCTCCTGAAGTTGCTGCGCCGTGGCGGCCGCTACGTGACGGCAGGGGCCATCGGCGGCCCGAAGGTCGATCTCGACCTGCGGACGCTCTATCTCAAGAACCTGTCCCTGTTCGGTTCCACGGTCTACCTGCGCGACACGTTCCCGCGGCTCATCGACCTGGTCGTCGCGGGCCGGATCAAACCGTTCAGCACGAAGTCCTGGCCGCTGGATCAGATCCACGCCGCTCAGTCGGAGTTTTTCGAGAAGAAGCACGTCGGCAGCCTGGTCCTCCTGCCTCCCAAAGTGGAGGCGCAAAGGTGAAGATTACCGGACTCGCGGCCTACCGAGTTGTCCTCGACAAGTGGAAACCCTACACCCACGCCCTCGAGATCTCGATCCCGCTCGAAACCACTGTGCTGCGCAGCGACACGGACGAAGGGCTCGGCGGCTGGGGCGAGACGATGACCCCGCCTAGCTACTACCTGCCGACCTCGCCGCAGACGGCACACGTGGGTCTGGACCTTATCGTCTCGATCCTTCTCGGCGCTGAGCCACGCAACCACCGCGCACGGATGGAGGAGATCGCTTTCGCGATGCGCGGACACAAGCCGACGAAGTCGGTCGTCGACATGGCTCTCTGGGACCTGGGCGGAAAGGCGAGGGATCCGTTCATGGAGTGGCGGGCGTGAGTTCCCCGGTTAAGACGGAAAGGCGCGGCCGCGTGCTCGAGATCGTTCTTGACCGGCCGAAGGCGAACGCCATCAACGCCGCGACGTCGAAGGAGCTGGGCGAGGCGTTCCGCACCCTCAGCGAAGACGACAGCCTGTCGGTCGCTATCATCACTGGCGGAGGTGACAGGTTCTTTTCTGCGGGTTGGGACCTCAAGTCGGCCGCCGAGGGCGAAGCGCCGGACGCCGACCAGGGCATCGGGGGGTTCGCTGGCCTCACGGAGTACTGGGGCCTGAAGAAGCCCGTAATCGCGGCGGTGAACGGGCTGGCACTCGGCGGCGGGTTCGAGCTTGTCCTGGCCGCAGACCTGATTGTCGCGGCCTCGCATGCGAAGTTCGGCCTCACCGAAGCGGCCATAGGTCTCATTGCCGATGCTGGCGGCGTGATCCGTCTCCCGCGCCGGCTTCCACGGCCCATAGCAATGGAGATGATGTTCACCGGAAGGCAAGTCAGCGCGCACATGCTGGAGAGCTGGGGTCTCGTGAATGAGGTCGTGCCCGGCGGCCAGCTGATGTCGGCCGCGCGCGAGCTTGCCGATCGGATCGCCGCATCGGCGCCTCTCTCGTTGCAGGCGATCAAGGAGATAGACCGGGTGACCGAAGGGCTCGGCGAACGGGAAGCCTACCGGATCATGCGCGAGGCTGATCTGCCCGTGTACCGACGCGTCTATGCGAGCGAGGACGCCGCCGAAGGAATGGCCGCTC
This sequence comes from Mesorhizobium sp. M0802, assembly GCF_040320115.1. Taxonomy (NCBI): domain Bacteria; kingdom Pseudomonadati; phylum Pseudomonadota; class Alphaproteobacteria; order Hyphomicrobiales; family Phyllobacteriaceae; genus Mesorhizobium; species Mesorhizobium sp. M0802. The sequence continues at coordinate 10,330 of NZ_JAMYOY010000025.1, read as the reverse complement.
TATCGGAGAAGCGAGCACCCAACTGGAAAGGACGCTGACAATGGCGGAAGTCTATGATGCCCCGTTGCCCTGGACAGGCGATATCGAATCGCCGCTCACGCTGTTCCGGGCGAAAGTCCGGGAACAGTGGATCGACGTCTTCCAGCACGTGAATGTCGCGCATTATCTGACTATAGGTGACCATGCGAACTGGGCTTTCTGGAACTGGCTGAACGGTCCTGACAGCACGATGGAAGCGCGCGATGGCCATGAGTACGTCATCGTTGAAAACCACGTTCACTACATCAACGAGCTGGCGTTGGGCACGCCGATCCATGTCACCACGCAGCTCATCGGCGTGGACAACAAGCGCTTCGTCCTCTTCCACCACATCTGGAAGTCGGAGACGAACGAGCTGGCAGCCACGAACGAGGTGAAGTGTCTCGGGTTCAACCTGGCAGAGCGGCGGCCGGAGAACTGGCGGTCTGTCGTCGCGAAGAGGCTCGAACAGATCCTGCAGTCCCAGACCGGACAGGAAGTTCCCGCCGGCGCCGGACAGGGCATCGCCCTGAAGAAGAGGTGATCCAATGCGCATCGAGAGGATAACGCTCTACTCTGTGCCGATCGACGTCGGCATGGAGCTCACGCGGTATGTGTCGAGCCAGTCGATCAACCCGGCGCTCGACGTCCTCGTGGTGAAGATCGAAACCGATGGCGGTCTCGTCGGCTGGGGCGAAGTTTCCTCCGCGCCTCCTTATTACCTGCCGGAACTCTCGGCAGGCGCCCGCGAGGGCATCCGACACGTTTCCCCGGCGGTGCTGGGGCGAGATCCGCGACAGGTCGCGGCCATCCTGAGGGACGTGTCCGCAGCGCTTAGGGGCCATGGAAACGCCAAGACAGCGCTGGAGATGGCGCTGTGGGATCTCGCGGCGAAAGCACATGGCGTGCCGCTCATCGACCTGTGGGGCGGACGTATATCGGATTCCGTGCCGGTGCTCACCGTGGTCCGCATCGGAACACGCGACCAGACGCTTGCCGCGTTCGACAAGGAGCGGAAGAGGGGATACTCGCGGTTCCAGATCAAAGTCGGGGCAGGCGAGGTACATGAGGATATCAAGACCATCCGGATGGTCGAAGAGATAGCGCTTCCCCATGAGCGCATCTGGTACGACCCGAACCGCGGCTGGCTCGTCGATGACGCGATCCGCGTGATCAAGGCGCTACGCGATCTCTCGCCGATGATTGAGAATCCCTGCGACACCTACGAGGAGTGCCGGACCGTCGCCCGGAAAACTGGCGTGCGGATCATGCTTGACGAAGTATTGGACAGCCCGCGGCGCTTCCTTGAGGCGGTCGAAGATCAGGTCCTCGACGTCGCCTCGCTTAAGACCTCGTGCATCGGCGGTATCGAGGCCACACGGCAGGCGATGTCGCTTGCCAGAATTCTCGGAGTGCCGGTCCGCATCGAGGACTACTACGGAACGGGAATCCTCCTCGCGGCGGTGACCCACCTCGCACACTCGCTTCCGCGCAACCTCGTTTTCGGGCTGTACGACTACGTCAGCGGCGACCTCCCGCTCGTGAAGAACCCGCTTCTTGTTGTGAATGGCGAGATACGCCTGCCGGACGATTGCGGTCCGGGGCTTGGCGTGGAGGTCAACGAGACTATCCTGGGTGAGCCTGTTGCTATCCTCGGGCTAGCCTGACCGGCAGGCAATACATGGGCAGGCGGATCACATTTCAGCGGATGGGCGAACAATCTGACGGAACCGGCTGGAAGCCTACCTGGTCAATTTCGCCATTGGCTTGCGTAGCAGGAAGCACCGGCATAAGTTCGATCAGAACCTCGTGGCGGTGTCAGGAGGGGATTAGGGCCCGAGAGCACGTCATGGAGGCAGGGGACGTCCCGACGATCCCGGCCGGACACCGCACTGGCTCGGAGAAGTATTTCGCACATCAGATCTCGAAGATCAGTGCCGAGATCATGATTGCCGCTGGAGACGCTGGAGGGTGAAGACTGCTTTGACCGGCATCAGGGTGATCGACATATCGGTAAATGCGCCGGGACCGTTCTCATCTATGGTGCTTGCCGACATGGGCGCCGAAGTGGTTTCCGTCGTGAATCCCTTGCAGACGAAACCGGAGTACGCCGGTGCGGCTGACGATCCAATGCTCGCGGGACGCGGCGGTCCCAACGACGCCTTGGCCAGGGGAAAATCTCGCCTTTTGCTTAACCTCAAGTCCGAGACGGATCGGGCTGATCTGCTCGAACGCGTGGGCAGTGCGGACGTCTTCATCAGCGAAATGCGGCCCAGAAAGCTCGAGGCTCTCGGCCTAGGCTGGGACGTCTTGAAATCTCGCAATTCTCGGCTGGTGCTCTGCGAGATCACTGGCTACGGCCGAGACGTGCCTCACGCGGCAAGGGCGGGACACGACATTAACTATCTGGCGTTCTCCGGTGCGCTTTCTCTCATCCGGGACGAACATAACAAGCCCGTCGCTCCGCAGAACCTAATTGGCGACTATGCGGCGGGCGGAACGCTTGCGGTGTCAGCCATATTGGCGGCCCTCCTAGAAAGGGCAAGAACCGGGCAGGGGCAGCACATCCATCTCTCTATAGCCGACGGCATCAGGTATCTCCTTTCCGACATCTCGGCTGCGACGATCCTTGGCGGCCATTCCGAGGAATCCTGGCGGGGTTCCCTGAGCGGCGGGATGCCGACCTACGACACCTACAGCACGTCGGATGGAAAGTGGATCGCGGTCGGCGCGCTCGAACCGAAGTTCATCGCCGAAATTGGCCGGAAGCTCGGCTGGGTTGAGCTGTCGTCGTTGATGGAGCGCAAGGAAGGTTGGCCCGAAGCAAAGAGGGGATTAGCCGAACGGCTGAGGTTGCGGCCGCTTGCCGAGTGGACGGAGCTGTTCGCTGACAGCGATGCGTGCGTGACACCGGTTCTGTCGCTAGCCGAAGCTCATCCGTTTGGGCTGCCGCAGATGGCAGACGTAGTTGGCCAGGGCCAGGGCGCGGCGGAGGAATGATCCCGATACATCCTCCAATCGGCACTTCTTGAACCGACGAGCTCGGCGAATGAGCCAGAGAGGGACATAGTCCATGGTTCCGAAAACGATGACAGCCATGCATCTGGGATGACAGCCATGCATCTGGCCGGGCACGGAGGGCTCGAAAAGCTCAAGTGCTGGACGACGTGGCGGGCCAGCGTCCGTCGCGATCCTCAACTAGACTAAGACTGAGGCAAACACGCCCGAAGTCGTCGCCGTTTGAGGCGAGGACGACGGCAGCACTTGAGCTCGCTGCGCCCCGCGTGAGGAGGCGCGCAGTACATCGCAGAACGCGAACCCGGAGGCCCGACCTCACGAGCCGTAGAGGATACATGTTCTGAGTTCGTTTTAGAGATCGTCGGAACGGCGAATGCGAGCATGATCCATACCGCGATGGGGCATAGCACAGCGGATGACGAACGGGGGATGCCGCCTTAGGTCAGCGACGGCCCCTGAGATGGCAGGGGATGAGGCAGCCGGAATCGAGCGCTGCCTGGCGGCCCTTGGCGCTGGCGAGACGGCTCTCGGCCATCTCCGTGCCGACCATCGCCGCAAGCCTCTGGCGTATCGGACCTTCGAGCAGCGCTACCTCCTTGCGGTTGGCCTCCTGCAGCTCGTGGCGGCGATCGGCGACCCCTGGTTCGGCGAAACCCGCGTCGATGAGCGCCTGGAGGGCGTCCGCGGGCGGCGTGAAGGCGAATGTCAGTTGCATTTTCGAGAGCCAGGCATGAACGACGGCGCCCTCGGCCGCCCCCTCGGACCAGAGCCAATCCGCGGCAATGAACCAGCCGCCAGGCTTGAGCACGCGGAAAACCTCTGAGTAGACCGCCAGTTTGTCGGCAATGTGTACCATCGCATCCTTGGAGAAGACCAGGTCGAAGCTCGCATCCGCGAACGGGAGCTTCCCCGTGGTGACCAACTGGAAGGTGACGCGCCCGGCGAGGCCCTTCTTCGCCGCTAGGTCACGGGCCGAGTCGATCAGCTGCGGCTCGACATCGATGCCGATGACCGCAGCCGCGCCGTGCTTGGCCGCAAGCAGCACGTCGATGCCCCCTAGGCCGGAACCGATGTCGAGAACGCGGCGGCCGCAAAGGTCGATGCCCTCCAGCATCTGCGCGACCTCCTCCGGCCCGCCCGGCGAAAGGATGCCCTCGCCCCAGATGAATTCCAAGGCATCGGTCAGATTGGTAGGATACTGCATCATTGGCTCTCCAGTGACGGGAAGGATTGGCATGATTTTGTCGTCCGGCGAGCCCGATCTGCTGGCTGCTCTGGCTGCGCGGGATGTCGTCCCGGACGAAGGACCCGTTGAGGATCGACACTGGTCGGCAAGCGTTCCCCGACCTTATCCGTCGACGCCTGTGCATATCGCCAGCATGAAACGGTCATCGGCTGGGGGAGCGAAACGTCGCGATAGATGATCAGCGGGCGGACAGTGCGTGAACCGTTGCTTTGCTTCCAAGCGTGATTTGTGAAGACGAAGCCCACAAGCTGTTCGGCGAAACACTGTACCATATCATGGCGTTCGAATTCGCCGCATAAGCAACATGGGGGTCGATATCCTCCTGTCAGCCAGCGGCAATTTCCATCTCGCGCCTAAGGAAAGCTTCATTTCAGACAGTAACGACGATGTTCCCAACGTGGCGCTTTTCCATAAAAGCCTGTTGGGCCTTTGCAAGATCCGGCAGTGTATACTCCGCTGCGAGGAGAGGCCTCAGGAAGCCGCGTTCAATCAGATCGACCAGTCGCCTCACTGTTCCCGGCGGCACGATCGTCGCACCGGTCAGTTGGAGATCCTTGTAGATGAGTTGCCTGAGGTCAAAATCGACTATTGGTCCCGAAATGGCGCCGGAACTCGAATAGCGTCCACCGTGGCGCAAGGCGCAGAGAAGATGGTCAAAGATACGGCCTCCCACGACGTCGAGAGCGACGTCGACGGCGCCGCCGGCCGCAGTTCGGATCGCCTCGGACATTTCCGGCGTCTCGCGATCGACCACGGCATCAGCGCCAAGCTTCCTCAAAACGCTCGATTTGGACCTTGATGCGATAACGATGATCCGAGCTCCGCGCAATCGGCATAACTGAATCGCTGCAGTTCCCACGCCCCCGGAAGCGCCGGAGATTACGACGGTTTCTGCCGGCCTCAGGCCTGTGCGCGCCACCAAATTCTCTGCCGTGGCGTAGGCGCAAGGGAACGTTGCGAGTTGGGCGTCAGACAAATCACAGTCAACGCGAAGCGCGTTTTCGGCGCCTATGGTCGTGAATTCAGAAAAGCCCCCATTGCATTCCGATCCGAAGTAGATGGCGCTCGAAGGGTTCATCCAGTCTCCCGACCCAAGAAGCCAAGGATCCACGATGACCCTTTCGCCAATCCGGGTAGAACTAACGCCATCACCGACCGCAGCGATCCTGCCCGCCACGTCCGAACCTTGAATAAGCGGGAAGCTTATCGCAGAGCTTCCCCAACTGCCTGCGTCGAACTGAGCCTCCGCAAATCCGGCGCTTCCAGTTGCGGGCGTAATGCCGTCGGTGACACGTTTGGAGTACCAAGCCGTCCGCGTGTTGATGTCGGCGTTGTTCAGGCCACATGCGCCAACCTCAATGAGCACTTCTCCGGCGCGCGGCGTCGGAACGGGCCAGTCTTCACGATACTCAAGCTTGTCAAGACCGCCATGACCAGTGAGGATGACGGCGCGCATGAATGTCTTCAAACTCATAATGCTCTCCGAGCGTACGAGAACCTCGATACCGGACGGTCGAGACTTCAGATGTCCGGGCGACTCCAATGCCAGGGGCCCAGGGAGCACGACTGGCGATCTGGCGCGCCCTGGGTCACCCTGAAACAGGTCGCCAGCAATACAAAGCCTGTGGCCGCTGAGCTGCTCGGGATTCGATAGGAAGCCCGGGGTGCTACAGTGGAGCGTTGTGCAGGGATCTCGTTCATACGTCAGGACCTTCGTGGCCTCGCACAGGACGGCGGGACGATTAGCTTCTGGTAGAGGTCTTACGGCGGACGCTGGATGCTTAGGAGCCGTGCGTCGTCGGCCCAGTTGTTGCAAGCTCGACCCGAACGGCTTACTGCAACTCTCGCGCGCGTCCGGCTCCATCCCGGGTTTGCCAGATTGACTCAAAGTTGCGCAGCATCACTTCCGCCACACTGAAGGTCTGCTTTCCTTGCCGGGAAGTCAGGCAAGCGTCGATGTCGGGATAGATAAAGAAGGGCAGGGAAATTCGGTCAGTCGGACCGGTATGCACGACCTGATGGGGTGTGCTCTTGAATCGGTTATCACTCAAAGCCTGAAGCATGTCACCCAGATTGACCACGAGAGTGTCGGGCAAGCTCGGCGCCGGCACCCAGCGCTCCCCGAACCACACCTGCAAGGAGCGCGTGGGAAGTTCCTCCTGCAGCAGCAGCGTGAAGAACCCATTGTCGGTATGCTTTCCGGCCGTGCCGCCACTAGATGGATACCGGATCACGCGTTGCAGGACCGTCGGCGGGCTGAAATGGCGTCGGAACCAGCCCGCTTCCATATCGAGCAGGTCGGCCAGCGCAATTCCGAGCTTCGGCACAACGTCGTTGACTATGGTAGCCTGCAAAGCAAGCAGGCTTCGCGCGAAACCAGGAGCCACCGCGTCATCCGGAAGGCGTGTGCAACCAGCAAACGGACGCCGGTCGCCTTCGTTCTCGATTCCGAGGTCGAACATTTCCTTCGGATCGGGGCCAGCCTCGGGATGTAGCACCTCGCCGTACAACGGACTGTACCCACGGGCGGTAGCAGGGTATACGTCTTGGGTGGCGTGACCGTAACGTTCCTTTGTCGACTGTGGCAACGTGAAGAATCGCCGGGAAGCCTGGATCGCTTCTGCGATCTGTTCTTTCGGGATTCCGTGCTCAAGGTAGAAGAACCCGTACTCCTCGCAGGCCAGGCGTAGGCGCTCGCGCTCTTCGTGTCGGGTTGCATCGGCTGCCAGTTTTGCCAGTGAGATTTGCGGTAGTGTGGTCATAGCTGCTCCTCCGTTGGTGCGTTGGCTTTGTCGGTCACTTTGAAAACCCAATAGTGTGCGTCCTCCTCCGAGATGTATCTGCCGTCGTTTAGACAGTGTGCTGTCACAAGCACGCCCGCATCCTGCAGGCGCCGCACCTCATCTTCAAAGGATGTGGCCTCCGCATAGCTCTTGCGGGTGCTTACGATGACGAATCCATTGGGGCGCGTGACGCGAGCAAGTTCGCGCAGTGCGTCCGGTCGGATGTGACCGAGCGTGAAGACACCGCAGCAGACCGTAATATCGTAGGTTGCACTGGAGTATTCGGGGAGCAGCCCGTTAAGGTCGACATCGCCTTGGACATCGCGGTAGACGCCCGTTTGCCGGGCTTGTTCGGCCATCGCCTCGGAGAGGTCGATCCCATCGATCAACCGGAAGCCAAGGCGTTCCAGTTCGACGCCGACGAGGCCCGTTCCGCAGCCAGCGTCCAGGATTGCGATGGCTGCTCGCTCATCGGCCAAATAGGCCGTCTGAACGGTGCCCGCCAATTCCGCCACGATCATCGGCCCGCAGTACCGGTCCTGGCCAACATCCAACTCGTAGGAACTGGCCCATCCGCGATAGAAGTGGGTCAAGCGATCGACGTCGCCGTCGAGGTCATGGGAATCCTTGATGCGTTTTCGCGCAGCTTGCGCCAGTGTCGTCTGCTGATCGCGGGTGTTCATGACAGGTTCCTCCGTACAGGGACAGATGAGATTCGGTATAGTCGTCGTCTTCGCAAGCGCCGCGGCTGGATATACAAGCTGTTTGTTGTCGTACTGCCCATTTTGGCTGTCCGACCAAGCGGAAGCGCCTACGCTCCAGGTGATAACCTCGTGTATCAGGGCATCGCTCAGGCCCATTCCGCGCCCAAGATCAAACGCCTCTTCAAGAATCAGCCGATTGACGTGGGTGAGCTCACCGACCAGAGACTTGAGCAACCGTATCTGGATGCCACTGAGCGGGATGTCGTCGAGCGGAAACACATGCTCAAGCTTGGGTTTGATCCGTCCGACGGGATCGGTCAGGAATTCTTGGTCTGGCGGATGCGTGGGGTTGGCACCGTACTTGGATGGCGCGCGATAACCCGGCACTTGCAGTCGAACGCCGAAGACCACCTCCGCCAGTTCGATGACTCTCAGGTGGCTGTCGTATCGGTCGAACTTCCGTCCCGCCAAGCTAAAACGCTTTTCGACCGCCCGTCCGAGCGGCAGTCCCACGCGCAGTTGGTCGGCCAGCTGGACGGTCAAGCCCATATCCTTCACCGTGATCTCCAGGGTGCAGGAGCGGTCGTAGCTGCCATCCAGGAGAAACGGGGCGAATTGCTCGATTGCAACGGAGTTCGCCGAAGAACCGGCAAAATTCCGCCACGCCTGCTGCGCTGGAACGCCGGCCCGCACGCTTCGGCAGAGCGCGTTGCCGCTCGCAACGGCTGCAGTGTAGAAAAGTAGATTCGTCAGTAATTTGACTGATTGGCCTTGACCGATGTCTCCGACATGGAAGGAGACGGCTCCCATGATTTGCAACACCGCCTCGCAACGCACATAGGCCTCCGGTGACCCGCCGACGAAAAAGCTGACATTGGCAAAATCGACCCCCATGTGGGACAAGTTGCTTACGGGCGCCTCTAGCGAATCCACACCTATTGCTGCGGCCCGGCGGGCGATCTCGATCGTGTTGTGGTAGTCGGTGGTGGACGTATCGATCCACACGCTCCCCGGTGGCATTCCGGCCAAAGCGCCTTGCTCGCCCGTCATGTTGTCAAAGACGTCATGTGGCAGCGGCAGGCAGGTGATGACAATGTCGCAATCGCGGGCCGCGTCGCGCGGTGCCTGATGCCAGCGTGCTCCCTTTTTCAGCACGTCGGTCGCAGCCGCGGGATCGATGTCGTAGACGTCCACCTGATAGCCGGCTTGCAGGAGCTTGGCGATCATCGGTCGCCCCATGCTGCCAGTTCCAATGAATCCGATGCGTTCGACGTTGCGGGATCGAGCGGTGTGCACGGCACCTCCTCCAGCCTCTAGAGCGGTTGTGGACCTTCTTTTCAAATAAAACAGACCGTACTAAGCTACATATACACAAACCTACAGGTACAGATAGCAAGCGTAAAGTAACTCAATATTAAATTACAAGACACCACGGCCAAGCCAACATGGATCAACATCCATCGGATTTGTGGCGACAATTGGGCGATACAAATAACGTTGTATTGCGCAATTATTAAACTTCATTCATCGTCATTTAATGCATCGAAAATGTAATGTTCACATTTCGTCACGACCAAATGTCCGTTCGAGGACTTTGTGAGTCGGGAGATTCGGTCAGCGGATTTAGGCTTGCGGGGTTGGAATCGGCTGTGATTCCTTGCGTGGCACCGATTCGAGAAGGAAAGTGCGACGGGGACCGTTGAAAACCGGCCGCTACAGACGCGATCACCTGCGTTTCCGAGGACCTGACGGCGAGGAGTGATCGGGGATCGAGCCGCGGATCCACTCCGGGCAGGCGGGGCGGCGGCAAGCGGCGCGTGAACATGCGCGAGGTGTCAACGACTGGTGTATGTTCTGTGGGCCGGCTGCCAGCGGCGTGCGATCCCGAAGGACCCGCCGCCACCCTCGTCGGTTAGCGCCGTTTGGACCTACAGACCTGAGAGCACACGCTCAACCGCATCCATCATGCGCTCTACGTCACCTCGCGGGAGCAGGCGGAGCGGGAAGTTTCCCTCGCCGCGGCCATCATTGACGGCCAGAGCGTCAGAAGCGCGAAAAGGGGAGTTGCATCGACCCGCTTAGGTATGATGCGGGCAAGAAGATCAAGGCAAGAGCAGCTATTGTCGTCGACACCCAGGGCCTCTTGATACACGCCCTCGTCCATGCCGCCGACGTTCGGACTGAGACGCGGCGTGATGGTGATGGCGACCCTGTTCGGGCCGTATCCCTTCCTGCTCGAGCTCCGGAAGAGGCCGAAAAGGTCGTCGCCCAGGCGAATGTTGAGATCGTCAAGCGGTCAGAACAGGCCAACGGCTTCGTCGCGCTGGCGAAAACTCTGCAATCCACTCTTAGACGGTTTGGGGCTTACGGCCTGGATCCCGCACATGAAAGTTGTGTGCGTCAATGGCCGCACAGTTCTTCCGTGATCGCCTTCACCTTGCGGGTCGACACGCCCTGCACATACATCTCCGCCAGCGTCGCCACCAAGGCCCGCTCGGAACGCTGGTAGCGCTCGAACAGCTCGGTGGAGAAGCGCCCGGCCCGGTCCTGCGGAACCCGCA
>NZ_JAMYOY010000024.1:0-88451 GCF_040320115.1 Mesorhizobium sp. M0802 | reverse complement strand
CGCGAGCACAAGAAGCTCGCTCTGCGCCAAGCCGCATGACCAGCATCATGGCCGCCCCATTTTGCAGAACTTGACGCACACAACCATCGCCAGCATCCGCCGATGCCCGCCCGGCGCCAGGCAAAGCTGCGTCCCATCAGACGGTGTCGCCAGCGCGCCGTCCTTGAAATTGCTCAGCAGCCATTGGCCTTCGCGGGTGACGAAGATGGGAACGGCGTCGTATTTCGCCGGGTCCAGCGCGGCTATGACATTGGTTGCCGAAAGCAGCGACACCTCATGCTCGGCGGAGCGCCCGCCGAACAGCAAGCCGACACGAAGTCTCTTCGCAGCCATCGACAACTCCACCAAGGATCAGGGTCGGAGCTCGCATGCGAAACACAAGGCGCGCCCTAAAGTGGTCGAGCAATAGGCCAAGGATTGGAGTGGATTTTGACCAGTTCGAGCAGTTTTTCAGCACGACCTGCAAAAGCAGTTCTCCGCCTGGAGTCCTTCAGGTGGGAGAGCGGTTCGTCGTTTTGGTGAACGATGAACCGCTCCAGGTCTATGTCTAGCGCAGCGCTGCGGCGATGTTGCCACCGTCGACCGTCGTCACATCGGCGGTGGTGCGTTCGGCCAATGCTTGGTGCAGGAAGGCCTGCGCCACGTCTTCTGCCGTCACCTCCTGTCCGAGCAGATTGCCCGACATGTATTCCTTCTCCGACACGCCGCGCGCGCCGGAACGGCTGGCGATCATGGCGTCGGTCAACAGGCCGGAGCGGATGCGGTCGGCGTTGACCGCATTGGAGCGGATGCCGTGCGCGCCGTAGTCGAGCGCATATTGCCGGGACAGGAATAGCGTCGCCGCCTTCGGCACACCATAGGCGCCGAATTTCGGACCCGGGTTGACCGCCTGCTTGGAGGTGTTGAACAACAACACACCGCCGGTGCCCTGTTCCAGCATGATGCGCACCGCGTTCTGCGCCGCCGACTGGTGGGCGAAGAAGTTGAGCTCGAAACTCTTGCGCAGCAGGGCATCGTCGAGCTCGCCGATGCGGCCTTCCCAGGCGGCACCGGCGTTGGAGACCAGAATGTCGACGCCGCCATAGACAGCGACAGCTTTGTCGAAGGCGGCGCGCAGCTCGGCCGGGTTGGTGATGTCGGCGCCGACGCCGATCGAATTGTTGCCGGCTGCCTTTGCCGCCTCGGCCGCCCTGGCCACATCGAGATCGACGACGACGGCATGCGCGCCATTGGCGGCGAACAGTTTTGCCGTCGCAGCACCGATCGCGCCGGCGCCGCCAGTGATCAGCACCACCTGGCCGGTCAGCGGCTTCGGCTTGTTGGAGGCGAGCTTGGCCTGCTCAAGCGACCAGTACTCCAGCGGGAAGAGATCGGCCTTCGATAGAGGATGGAAACTGCCGACGGCCTCGGCGCCGCGCACCGCCTCGATCCACATCTCGCCGACATCAGATGCGATCTTCGCATCCTTCAGCGTGCGGCCATGGCCGAACATGCCGAGGCCCGGCACCAGCGTCAGCCGTGGCATCGGGTCGAGCATGGTGCGCTCGACGTCGTCCAGCGCGTCATTGGTTTCGAAATAGGCGCGGTAGTCGTTGGCGAAGGCGTCGACATGGCTCTTGATGACGGCCTTGTAGTCGCCGGCCTTGTCGGCGTCTGGCGCCGGAACCGCCATCGGTCCGGTCTTGATGCGGATCGACAGATCGGGCGTCGACACGCCGCGTCCGGCATAGTCTGCAATGCCGGCCGAGTTGATGAAATCGACGATGGCGTCCGAAGTGCGGAAATCGCTGATCATGCGGTCGAAGCGGCCTTCGCCACGCGCCACCGCGACCGCGCCACGCAGCATCGGCGCGATCGCTGCCGGCGTTGCGAGCTTGGCCGGCAGTGCGGCTTTCGCTGTCTTCGGCTTGCCGTTCTTCGCCACATAGTCTTCGGCCACGTTCACATAATGGATCATGCGGTCATAGGCCTGCTTCGCATCGTCGCCGAAGGTGAAGATGCCATGCTTGTCGAGGATCAGGCCTTCGACGCTGGGGTCGGCGTCGTAGACATCGGCGGCCACCTTGGCGAGGTCGAAGCCCGGCTTGATGTAGGGCACGTACCCCATCTTGTCGCCGAACACGGTCTTGATCAGCGGCTTGCTGTCCGGCTGGTCGACGATGGCGAGGATCGCGGTCGAATGCGTGTGGTCGACGAATTTATGCGGCAGGAAGGCGTGCAGCAGCGTCTCGACCGATGGATTGGGGGAGGCGGGGTCGATGAGGTTCGCCCGCTGCAGCGCCACCATGTCCTCGTCGGCGAGGCTGGCCAGCGCACGCGCCTTCAGCAGCGCGCCGAGCTTGACCGCCGGCAGGCCTTGCGGCTCGATCACACCCATGTCCCAGCCGCTGCCCTTGACGCACAGCACGTCCCATTCGTCGCCGACGAGGTCTATGGCCTTGGTCTTGCAGGAAGTGTTGCCGCCGCCATGCAGCACCAGCCGCGGCTCGCCGCCGAGCAGCCGGGTGGTGTAGACGCGCAACGCGAGGTCGCGGGCCACGCCCTTTTTCGCATAATCGCCCACCAGTCTTTCCGCGTCGTCGTCATTCCAAAGGTTCTTCATGTCGCTATGTCCGCTTTGCTGTCTTTGATGTTGCTGTGAACAGGAGTGCCGCGACGCCTTGATGACAATGCGCCGCTGCAAGGATTTCGTTTGTCAGGAAGCCTTTTTTGCCCCCGCGCTGGCTCCGGCATATTCGAGCAGCCGCCGCGCCATGCCGGCGCCGACGACCAGATGCGTGCAGAGTCCGCCGGCGAGTGCTGCGAGCAGCGGTTCGAACTTGCTGTCTTCCTGGACCACCATCAGCCGCTTTTCGATCTGGCGCAGTGACGACAGCGAGGCCGAGATGACGCGGCGGTTGTAGCTGCAGTCGAGCGCCTTGCCGGTGGCATCGATGATCTGGCCGGCAACGACTCCGGCGGCGCCCGCTTCGCGCAACAGCCCCATCTCGCCGGGGCTGAGCGCGCCGCATTTGACGACATGGCTGTCGCCATCGACCGTGCCGACCGAATAGAGCGCCAGATCGCAGTTGGCAATATCGGCCAGTTGTTCGCGGATCACCGGTTCGGCGCGCAGCCCATGCGCCAGCAATTCCGTCGTCAGCACCAGCGGCGCGTAGAAATTGAGGCCCTTGGCGTTGAGCCGCCGGGCGATCTCCATCGTGCACTGGTCGGGACGGTAGGAGTAGGGCGCGCCGAGATTGCCGCAGAGCTGCACAACGGTGACGTCCTGCAGGTCGGCATAGGACATGACGTCGGCGATAGTGTAGACGGTGCGGCCCCAGGCGACGCCGATCCGGTCGCCCTTCTTGACCAGTTCGAGAAAGACGCCCGCCGCCAGCACCGCAACGTCCGTCGAAGGGTCGACGACATAGGCATTCTCCGGCGCGATCCACACCGCATCAAGCTTGAGCGCGTCCTCGAGCTGGCGCGCAAGCACGTCGTCGGTGAACAGCTGCGTCGAGGTCGAGATGTTGACGATGCCGGTCTCGCGCGCCTTGCGCAAATACATGGCGACCGAGGCGCGGGAAATGTTAAGCTGGCTGGCGACCTGGTCCTGGCGCAGACCATGGGCATAATAGAGCCATGCGGCCTTGTGGATAAGCTGTTCTGCCGGTCGGATCGCCATGCCGTCTCCTCGGCTGACATTATTCACGGCTCTCGACAAAAGTCAAACTGGCGTGGGTACACGATACCTCTTTGCCCATCGAGTCTGGACGATCATTGCGCCAAATGTGCCCGGTCGGGAATCGCCGATGGTGACGTGGCGGGAACCTGTGGTTAGAAGTTCTCAACAATGAAAATTCGGGGAGCACGGGATGGGCAGTCCTTACGAGCAGGATCTCGGCAAGAACGCCGCCAACCATCAGCCGCTGACGCCGCTCACTTATCTGGAGCGGGCGGCAAGCACCTATCCCGATCATGTCGCCATCATCCATGGCAGCCAGCGCATCACCTATCGCACCTTCTGGCGGCGCTCGCTGAAGCTGGCCTCGGTGCTGTCGAAGCGCGGCATCGGCAAGGGTGATACGGTGACCGTCATGCTGTCCAACACGCCCCCCATGCTGGAGGCGCATTTCGGCGTGCCGATGGCCAAAGCGGTGCTGCATTCGCTCAACACAAGGCTCGATGCCGCCGTCATCGCGTTCCAGCTCGACCATGCCGAGACCAAGGTGCTCATCGTCGACCGCGAATTTTCCGCTGTCGTCAAACAGGCACTGGCACTGGCCAAGGTGAAGCCGCTGGTCATCGACTATGACGATCCCGACTATGCCGCCGATGCACCCTATCCCAAGGGCGAGCGCATCGGCGCGATCGACTATGAGGCGTTCGTCGCCGGCGGTGACCAGGGCTACGCCTGGTCGATGCCCGACGACGAATGGGACGCCATCTCGCTCAACTACACCTCCGGCACGACAGGCAATCCGAAGGGCGTCGTCTACCACCATCGCGGCGCTGCCCTGATGGCTTACACCAACACCATCCATGCCGGCATGGCCAAGCACGCCGTCTATGTGTGGACGCTGCCGATGTTCCACTGCAATGGTTGGTGCTTCCCATGGACAATGGCCGTCCAGGCCGGCACCCATGTCTGCCTGCGCTGGGTGCGGCCGAAGCCGATCTATGATGCCATCGCCGACCACGGCGTGACGCATCTGTGCGGTGCGCCGGTCGTCATGTCGGTGCTGATCAACGCCAGGGACGAGGACAAGCGGACGTTTCCCCAGACGGTGACCTTCAATACGGCGGCAGCACCTCCGCCGGAAGCGGTGCTGTCGGGCATGGCCGATGCCGGCTTTGCCGTCACCCATCTCTACGGGCTGACCGAGACCTATGGCCCGGCGGTCGTCAACGAATGGCACGGCGCCTGGGACGATCTAGACAAGGGATCGAAGGCGCAGAAGAAGGCAAGGCAGGGCGTGCGCTATGCCGCACTCGAAGGCCTGACCGTGATGGACCCGGAGACGATGCAGAAGACGCCGGCCGACGGCGAGACGATCGGTGAGGTCATGTTTCGCGGCAACATCGTCATGAAGGGCTATCTGAAGAACAGGAAGGCGACCGAAGAGGCCTTTGCCGGCGGCTGGTTCCACTCCGGCGACCTCGGCGTCATGCATCCCGACGGCTACATCCAGCTCAAGGACCGCTCCAAGGACATCATCATCTCCGGCGGCGAGAACATTTCATCGATCGAGGTCGAGGAGGCCCTCTACAAACACCCGTCCGTGGCGTCCTGCGGCGTCGTCGCCAAGGCAGACGACAAATGGGGCGAGGTGCCGGTCGCCTATGTCGAGCTGAAGCCCGGCAAGGTGGCAAGCGAGGCCGAGATCATCGAACACTGCCGCGCGCTGCTCGCCCGCTTCAAGGTGCCGAAGGCGGTGATTTTTGCCGAGATCCCGAAGACATCGACGGGGAAGATCCAGAAGTTTCAGCTGCGGGAAATGGCGAAGGGATCTTAGTTCCAGAGCGCAACGGCACGCAAGGTCGAGTTCGCGCACACCCTCTGTCACCATCTGTCACCAAATTATACGCGTACGTCGAATTCGCATTGACACTTCCCTCTTTTCGATTTACGACTGACGAAAGTTTAAATTCGTCACTCATAAATCGACAGAGAGCCATGTCCGAAGCCGCCAGCATAATGGCCGACTCCACCCGCCAGGAGAATGTCACCCGCATTCTCGACTGTGCCGAACGCCTGTTCCGGCACTATGGTTACGGCAAGACCAATGTCGCCGACATCGCCCGCGAACTCGGCATGTCGCCGGCCAACATCTACCGTTTCTTCGCCTCCAAGGTCGAAATCCACCAGGCCGTCTGCGGCCGCATGCTCCTCGCCAGCTACAACATGGCCTACGAGATTTCCCGGTTGCCGATCAGCGCCGAGGAGCGGCTGCGCCGCTACGTGCATGCGCAGTACAAGATGACGCTGGAAGTCATGCTCGACGACCAGAAGGTCCACGAAATGGTCATCGTCGCGCTCGAGCGCGACTGGGGCGTCATCGACAAGCATATCGACAGCATTCACGACCTGTTTGCCGAGGTCATCCGCGAGGGCATCGAGGCCGGCGAGTTTGCCGACCAGGATCCGGTCATCGCATCGCGCTGCTTCGGCGCCGCCACCGTCATTCTGTGCCACCCGCAAATGGTGGCGCAGTGCCTTGCCAAGACCAATCGGGCGATGCCCGACGATCTCATCGATTACGCGATCAAGGCTCTGAAGTAATAGCCGCCGCCCGCCGGGCGCCGGCGTCGACCGTTCATCTCCAGTCGGGAGTACGAAAGTGTCTTTGTCCAGTTCCATCATCCGCAAGCTGCCGGTCGCCGGCCTGATCGTCGCCACGCTCGGGCTCGCCGCCTGCAGCCAGGAGAAGACCGAGGTCCAGGACATCATCCGTCCGGTCAAGGTGGTCGAGATCGGCCAGGCCGAAAAGAGTCGCGAACTCACCTATTCCGGCTCGGTGCGAGCCCGTACCGAAATGAACCTCGGCTTTCGCATCTCGGGCAAGGTCACTGAGCGTCTGGTCGACATCGGCCAGCATGTGACGACAGGCGATGTGCTAGCCCGTATCGATCCCACGGACTATGAGTTGTCGGTCAAGAGCGCCAAGGCCAGCCTCGACGCCGCCGAGCGGCAGGTCGAGACGGTCGATCTGTCCCGCAAGCGCGCCGAACAGCTTTTTGCCAAGAACTTCACCTCCAAGTCGCAGCTCGAACAGGCGACGCTGAGCTACAACCAGGCGGTAGCGACGCGCGATGCCGCCCGCTCAACCCTTGCCCAGGCGCAGAACCAGGTCGTCTACACCGATCTCAAGGCGAGCGAGAACGGCATCGTCACGGCGGTCTCGGCCGATGTCGGCCAGGTGGTCGGCGCCGGAACGCCTGTGATGACCGTTGCCGTCGACGGCGAAAAGGAAGTGCTGATCGCGGTTCCCGAAATGGACATCGCCGCCTTCAAGCCGGGAAAGGACGTCAAGGCCAGCTTCTGGTCCGATGACGCGCTGGCGCTCTCCGGCAAAGTGCGTGAAGTCGCCGGCAGCGCCGACCAGCAGTCGCGCACCTTTGCCGTCCGCGTCTCGCTGCCCGACGACCCGCGCGTGCTGCTCGGCATGACCGCCAACATCGAGGCCTCGGTGGCCAAGAAGCAGGAGATGGTGTCGATCCCGCTCAGCGCGCTTGCGGAAAAGGATGGTCGCAAGATTGTCTGGACCGTCGACCGCGCCGGCGAGACGGTGCACGAGCGCCTGGTCAAGGTTGCGGAGTTCACCGCCGACGGCGTCAGCGTCGCCGACGGGCTCAAGCCGGGGGATGTCGTCGTTGCCGCCGGCACCCAGTTCATGACCGAGAATCTCAAGGTCAAGCTGACCGGCGATGCGGTCCAGGCCGCCTCTGCGGAAGGCGATGCCGCAAAGGCCCTGCGCTGACCGCAGGCATGAAGCCGGCTTGATCGTCGCTCCGGCGAAAGGGCTGGGCAAGCGAATTCAGGGTTTCCGGGCGGCGAGCGCCCGATGGTCGAGACGCCAAGATCGAGTTCCCCCGCATCGATCCGCGCGTCCCACCGCGATGAGTGTCTCTCCGCTCGGAAAGCCTCGCCGCCCGGAAGCCAGCATCGGAATATCCTAGCTGCATGCAAAGCGCATGCGCGCACGATCAACGAATTGGACTGACGCCGATGACCACCACCGACAGCACTGAAAAGCAGCCTTTCAATCTTTCGCGCTGGGCCATCGGCCATCCCTCGATCGCGCGCTTCCTGTTCGGTCTGATCATCATTGCCGGCGCGCTCGGCCTGATGCGCATGGGCCAGAAAGAAGACCCCGATTTCACCTTCCGCGTCATGGTCGTCCAGGCGATCTGGCCTGGCTCCTCGATCCAGGAGATGGAAGACCAGGTCGTCAACAAGATCGAGCGCAAGCTGCAAGAAACGCCGCACCTCGACTTCGTCCGTTCCTACACCCGCGCCGGCAGCGCCATCATCACCGTCCAGATCAAGGGCGACACCAATGCAGAGGAGGTGAAGGACGCCTTCTACCAGGTGCGCAAGAAGGTCGGCGACATCTCCGGCGACCTGCCGCAAGGCCTGCTCGGGCCCTATTTCAACGATGAGTTCGGCGACACCTTCATCACCCTGCACTCGATCGGCGGCGACGGCTACAGCTATCCGGAGCTGAAGAAATTCGCCACCCAGGCTCGCGACATGCTGCTGACGACGCCGGGCGTCGAGAAGGCCGTCATCATCGGCGACCAGCCGGAGAAGCTTTATATCGACGTCTCGTCCAAGGCCCTGGCCGAACGCGGCCTGACGCTGACCGACCTGCAGAACGCCATCAAGGGCCAGAACAATGTCGATCCGGCGGGCTCCGTCGACACCGGCCTGCGCTCGGTGCGCATCTCGGTCGAGGGCGATGTCACCAGAGCTGCCGACATCAGGGAATTGCGCCTGCGCGCCGGTGGTCAGGTGACACGTCTTGGCGATATTGCCACCGTGAGTTCCGGTCTCGAAGATCCCTATCAGCGCAAGTACCGCTTCAACGGCCACGAAAGCGTCCAGGTCGGCGTCGTCATGGCCAAGGGTTTCAACGTCAGGGACGTCGGCACGGATGTCGAGGCGACCTACAAGCGCTTCGAGGAAGCGCTGCCCTACGGCGTTGCGGTCGACCAGATCTCCAACCAGCCCGAGGTTGTCAAGGACGCCGTCAACGAGTTCATGGAGGCGCTCGGCGAGGCGCTGCTGATCGTGCTTGCTGTCTCGCTGCTGTCGATCGGCTGGCGTTCCGGCCTGGTCATCGCCATTGCCATTCCGCTGGTGCTGGCCGCCACCTTCGCCATCATGTACGAGCTCGGCATCGATCTGCAGCGCATTTCGCTCGGCGCCCTGATCATCGCGCTCGGGCTGTTGGTCGACGACGCCATGATCGTCGTCGAGATGATGGAGCGCAAGTTGGAAGAGGGGCTGGTCAAGATCGATGCGGCGAGCTTCGCCTATTCCTCGACCGCCTTCCCGATGCTGAGCGGCACGCTGATTACCATCGCCGGCTTTATCCCGGTCGGCTTCGCCGCCTCGACCGCAGGCGAATATGTGCGCACGCTGTTCTATGTCGTCGGCATCGCGCTCGTCGTGTCGTGGTTCGTCGCCGTCTATTTCACGCCGTGGCTGGGCTACATGATCCTCAAGCAGCGCAAGCATGCCGGCAACCATCATGACGCCTTCGACACCGGCTTCTACCGGCGGCTGCGCGCCACGGTCGGCTGGGCGGTGCGCCACCGCATCATCGTTCTGGTGATGACGCTGGTCACCTTCGCCACCAGCCTGTGGGCGTTCCAGTTCATCCCACAAAACTTCTTCCCGCAATCCTCGCGGCCGGAAATCCTCGTCGATCTCTGGTTGCCTGAGGGAACCTCGATCAAGGAAGTCGAGACGCAGGCCAAGGCGCTGGAAGCCCGGATGATGGACGACAAGGACAAGCGCTTCATCGCCACCTATATCGGCGAAGGCGCGCCGCGCTTCTTCCTGCCGCTCGACCAGCAATTGCGCAATCCGAACTATGCGCAGCTTCTGGTGATGGCCAATGACGAGCCGGCACGCGAGCGGCTGATCCTCAAGCTGCGCTCAATCCTGGCGCAGGATTTCCCCTCGATCCGTTCCAAGGTCGACCGTCTGTTCCTCGGCCCGCCGACCGGCTGGCCGGTGCAGATGCGCATCATGGGTCCGGACCGCCAGGAGGTGCGCCGCATCGCCGACCAGGTGAAGGCGAAATTCGCCGAAAATCCGCTGCTCGGCGCCGTCCATGACGACTGGCTGGAGCCGGTACCGGCGATGAAGCTGATCATCGACCAGGACCGCGCCCGTGCTCTTGGCGTCACCTCGCAACGCATCCGCCAGATGCTGCAGGCAGCGATGTCCGGCGCGCCGCTCGATGACTTCCGTGATGGCGAGGAGACGGTTTCCATCGTCGCCCGCGAACCGGACGCCAGCCGCAGCCTGCTGTCCTCGGTCGACTCGGTCTATATCCCGACCGATTTCGGCGGCTTCGTGCCGCTGTCGCAGGTGGCCAAGGTGGTGCCGGTGCTCGAGCAGGGCGTCGAATGGCGGCGCGACCGCCTGCCGACCATCTCGGTGCGCGCCACGCTGCCGGATGGCGTGCAGTCGAACGACGTTGTCACCAAGCTCTACAATGACATGCAGGGCATGCGCGCCGGCCTGGCGCCCGGCTACAAGATCGAGATCCAGGGCGGTGCGGAAGATTCCGCCGAAAGCCAGGCCTCGATTGCCGCCAAGGCGCCGATCATGCTGGCCGTCATCGTCGTGCTCCTGATGATCCAGCTGCAGCATTTCGGCAAGGCGATGCTCGTGCTGGCCACCGGTCCGCTCGGCATCATCGGTGCGGCGGCGGCTCTGTTGATCAGCGGCGCGCCGTTCGGCTTCGTCGCCATCCTCGGTGTCATCGCGCTGCTCGGAATCATCATGCGCAACTCGATCATCCTGGTCGACCAGATCGATCAGGACATCGCCAGGGGGATGGACCGATCGGAGGCCATCATCGGCTCGGCCGTGCGCCGTTTCCGGCCGATCGTGCTGACGGCGATGACGGCGGTGCTGGCGCTGATCCCGATCTCGCGTGCGGTGTTCTGGGGACCGCTCGCCTACGCCATGATGGGCGGCATCCTCGTCGCCACCGTACTCACCATCCTGGTGCTGCCGGCAGGCTACGCGCTGTTCTTCGGCCGCGAGCCGAAGAAAGGCAGGAAGCCGGCTGATGAGGCGGTGCA
This sequence comes from Mesorhizobium sp. M0802, assembly GCF_040320115.1. Taxonomy (NCBI): domain Bacteria; kingdom Pseudomonadati; phylum Pseudomonadota; class Alphaproteobacteria; order Hyphomicrobiales; family Phyllobacteriaceae; genus Mesorhizobium; species Mesorhizobium sp. M0802. The sequence goes on along the minus strand of NZ_JAMYOY010000024.1, from coordinate 77,642 downwards.
GGACAATGACAGGCCGCCACTCGCGCTGGCCGCCGAGTAGGCGCTGCCGGCGCACAGGATGCACCTTGGAAAAGGCTGGAACGCCGTACGCTTGACGTGCGGCGTTCTGGCTTTCTCCTTGCCGGTGGCACCGAGCACCCAGGCAAGTATCTCAACACCAGGCGGGTTCATCAAAATAGGTTGAACGGCCACCTGTATGAAAATGCTTCGCGGCGCCGGTTTTGCAAAACAGAATTCCTTTCCAGGACGGCAAAGCCGTCCGATCCTGCTTACATATCGGAGCGGCAACGCTCATTCGCATCAGGTGATCATCCCATGGCAGACAACAAGCAATTGCGGCTCGGCGCCTTCATGCGTCCGGTCAGTCTTCACACCGGGGCCTGGCGCTATCCCGGCTCATATCCCGATGCCAACTTCAACTTCGCCCATCTGAAGCGCTTCGCGCAGACGCTTGAGGCGGCGAAGTTCGACGCCTTCTTCATGGCCGACCATCTGGCCGTTCTCAACATGCCGATCGAGGCGCTACGGCGCAGCCACACGGTGACCTCGTTCGAGCCGTTCACGCTGCTGTCGGCGCTCGCCGCCGTCACTGATCATATCGGCCTTGTCGCCACCGCATCGACAACCTTCGACGCGCCCTATCACATTGCCCGCCGCTTCGCCTCGCTCGACCATATCAGCGGCGGCCGCGCCGGCTGGAACATCGTCACCACATCCAATCCCGACGCCGCGCTGAACTTCGGCCTCGACGAGCATGTCGAGCACGACGAGCGCTATCACAATGCGCGGGAATTCTACGATGTGGTGACCGGCCTCTGGGACAGCTTTGCCGACGACGCCTTCATCCGCGACCCCGAGAGCGGGCTCTATTTCGATCCCGCGAGGCTGCATGTGCTCGACCATAAGGGTGAGCATCTCTCGGTGCGCGGCCCGCTCAACATTGCGCGCCCCGTGCAGGGCTGGCCGGTCATCGTCCAGGCCGGCGCGTCTGAGGCCGGGCGGCAGCTGGCAGCCGAAACGGCGGAGGTGATCTTCGCCGCCCACTCCGATCTCGCAGCCGGACAGCGCTTCTTCGCCGATGTCAAAGGCAGGGCCGAGAACCTTGGCCGTTCGCGCGACGACATCAAGATCCTGCCCGGCGCCTTCGTCATCGTCGGCGACAGTGTCGAGGAAGCACAGGCCAAACGCGCCAAGCTCGACAGCCTGGTCTATTACGAGAGCGGCATTGCCTCGCTATCGATCGCGCTGGGGCACGACGCATCCGGCTTTGATCCCGACGCGCCCTTGCCCGAAATCCCCGAGACCAATGCCTCCAAGAGCGGCCGTGAGCGCGTCATCGAACTGGCGCGCCGAGAGACTTTGACCGTCCGCCAGCTGGCGCAGCGGCTCGGCGGCTATTCCGGCCTTGCTTTCGTCGGCACGCCGAAAACCATCGCCGATTCGATGGAGGAATGGCTGTTTGCCGAAGGGTCAGACGGCTTCAACGTCATGTTCCCCTATCTGCCAGCCGGGCTCGACGACTTCGCCGAGAAGGTGGTGCCCGAGCTGCAGCGGCGAAAGCTCTTCCGGCGCGAGTATGAGGGCACCACCTTGCGCGAGAATCTCGGCCTGAAGCGTCCGCCGAACCGGTTCTTCGAAGGCTCCGAAGCGGTCATCCGCAAGGCCGGCTGACGTCTGCCACAAAAAGAAACGGGCGCGCCGAAGCGCGCCCATTCTTTTCAAGCCATCACTTTCAGATGACGAAGTACCAGTTGGCGAGCAGCATCACCACCAGGCCGGCGACCAGCGTCAGGTAGGGCAGCATGCCTGCCTTTTTGACCGAGAGGTCTGCGCCCGCCATGCCGAGGTCGGCCAGCATGTGGTCGGGGAACTTGCCCTTGTCTTGGACGTAGTGCCGGTAGCAGAACACCGGGATGATCAAGGCGGCTGTGATCAGGCCGGCCCACAGCGCCATCGGGTTCCACACCTTGGCGCCGGCGCCCATGAAGATGGCGTTTACATAGGCGAAGATGGCGCCGAGGCCGAGCAGCCAGCTCGGCGCCTTCCAAGGCCGGTTGATGTGGCCGTTGTCGATGCGGTGGATCCAGCCGGCATTGAGGTTGAGGAAGTTGAAGATGATGTAGCCGCAGTTCGACACGGCGAGGATGAAGAAGAAGCTCGTCGCGTCGGCCGAGGCGATGGCCAGCACGATCAGGTTGAAGACGAGATCGGTCCACATGGCGCGCGTCGGCGCGCCATGCTCGTTGACGTGGCTGAGATAGCGCGGCAGCCAGCCATCGACCGAGCCCTGGTAGAGCGTGCGCGACGAGCCGGCCATTGCCGTCATGATGCACAGCACCAGCGCCAGGATCATCAGCATCACCAAGAGGCTGTGGATCAATGCGCCACCCCCGACCATGCCGGCCAGTGCATCGGCGACACCCGAGCCGTCGACGATCGGCGTCGCCAGCATGCCGTTGAGGCCCAGCACGCCCTGGAAGGTGAAGGGCACCAGGATGAACAGAAGCATGCAGAGCAGGCCGGAATAGAAAATCGCCTTGAACGTGTCGGTGCCCGGGTTCTTGAACTCCGATGTGTAGCAGACGGCGGTCTCAAAACCATAGGTCGACCATGCGGCGATGAACATGCCGCCCAGCACCAGCGTCCAGCCGGCAATGTTCCACGAGCCGGGCTCCGGCGCGTAAGCCGCCGCCAGCGGCACCAGCGGCGAAAAGTTCGCCCAGTTGATCTGGCCGGTGACGATCGGCACGACACCGACGATCAGCATCGGGATGATGACCAGGAGGCCGATATACTTCTGCACATTGGCGGTGCCGAGAATGCCGCGATGCTGGATCGAGAAGATGATCAGCATCAGCACCGCGCCGATGAAGAAAGTGGCATTGAGGGTGAAGGAGACAGGACCCAGCGTGTGGCTGAACAGCGTCCAGTTGCGGATCGCCGGCGTGGCCGCCGCGGTCACCGCGGCGATGGCGTCGGCAGGCACCGTTCCGGCATGCGCCGCGATATAGGCGACGACGTCCGGCGACGCCTCGGTGAACAGCGGCACCGGCGCCAGCGCGTTGAGAATATAGGCGGCGGCGATCGAGCAGCCCAGCGACAGCACCGGCGACCAGGCGAACCAGTTGCACCACACCGACAGCGGCGCGATGAACTTGGAATAACGCAGCCAGGCGGTGGCGCCGTAGATCGAGGCGCCGCCCGACTTGTTCGGGAACAGGCCGGCGATCTCGGCATAGGTGAAGGATTGCAGGAAGCCCATGATCATGGAAGCGATCCAGATCCCGAAGGCCAGCGTTCCCGTCGTTCCGGCAATGCCGCCGATCGAAAACAGGACAAGGGCAGGAACGCCGCTCGCCACCCAGAAGGCGCCGCGCCAGTCGATGTTGCGGAGCAGCTTGCCTTCAGCGGGCTGCTCCAGGGCAGTGGTAATCGTGCTCATCTGTCTGAATTCCCCATTTTGTGTTCCCGGCCGGTGATGCCTCGGCTTCGCGAAGCTTGTTCCCCGGTACATGACCGCACGACTCCAGTGTTTCCACTCAGTCGTATTTTTTTCTTAACAGTGAAGATTGATCCGGCGCGCTTTCACGTCAAGTGATTTGTGGCGTCGTGCACATCACGGTTGCGAAACGCTCGCTTTGTCCTTCTCCCCTTGCGGGGTGAGAAGCGGTCCGCGGTAGCGGACGGAAAGCCAATTGCTTTCGAGCTTCGAACGCCCTGAGCCTGCGAAGGGCCGGGGGTGCAACCCTCAGGATCGCGGCCTGGTCTTTTGCGGATCGTAGTGAGCGAAGGCCACCACCCGCGCCGGCAGCCGCTTGGCATGACCGTCGAGCTTGCCGATCTCCACCTCTGTGCCGATTGCCGCGTGGGTGACGTCAAGCCTCGCCAGAGCGATGTTTTTGTTCAGCACCGGCGAGCGCATGCCCGAGGTGACGACACCGATCTGGGCGCGGCCGATATGGACACAGTCGCCATGGCCGACCGCGACATTGCTGTCGATGTCGAGGCCGACGAGCTTGTGCTGCGGATGTTCCTTGCGCCTTATCAGCGCCTCGCGGCCTATGAAATCGTCGGTCTTGGTCTTCAACGGCACGGTGAAACCAATGCCCGCCTCGAACGGGTCGGTCTGGTCGGAGAATTCGTAACCGGCGAAGATCAGCCCGGCTTCGATGCGCACCATGTCGAGTGCCTGCAGGCCCATCGGCTTCAGCCCGTGCGGCTGGCCGGCCTCCCAGATGGCATCGAACACTTTTTCGGCGTCGCGTGGGTGGCACCAGATTTCGTAGCCGAGCTCGCCGGTATAACCGGTGCGCGACACCACGACCGGAATGCCATTGCCGCCGCCGATGCGCGCGACAGCGAAGCGGAACCATTCGAGTTCGTCGATCGACGGTTGCAGCGGCGAGGTCCAGACCACCTCTCGCAAAATGTCACGGCTCTTCGGCCCTTGGACAGCGACATTGTGCATCTGGTCGGTGGACGAGCGCACCAGCACGTTGAGGCCAAGCTTCTTTGCCGTCCCGCGCAGCCATTCGCCGGACAGGTCATCGCCGCCGACCCAGCGGAAATTGTCCTTGCCGAGCCGCAGCAGCGTGCCGTCGTCGATCATGCCGCCATGCTCGTAGCACATGGCGGAATAGACGACCTGGCCGACGCCGAGCTTCTTGACGTCGCGGGTCAGCGTGTATTGCAGCAGCGCTTCGGAATCGGGACCGGTGACCTCGAACTTGCGCAGCGGCGACAGGTCCATGATCACCGCGTCCTGCCGGCAGGCCCAGTACTCGGCGATCGGCCCCTCTTTGGCGAAAGAATTGGCCAGCCAATAACCCCGGTATTCCACGAAGTTGCGGGTGTGCTTGGCGAAGCTTGAATGGAAGGCGGTCTCGCGGGTCATTTTCGGTTCCGAATCGGGCGTCATGCGTCTGGCGATCGCTCGCGAGAATTTGTGCTGGCCGGAATAGGTTCGCACATGGATGTCGGTCGGGTTCCAGCCATTGGCCGGTGTCGTGTCGTCGGGACAGGCGGAGGAGACGCAGACAATGTCGGTGAGCGCCCTGAGCAGCACATAGTCACCTGCCCGCGACCACGGCTCGTCCGACACCATCACGCCATGGGCGTCGATCGCCGTGTTGAAGAAGAAGTTGATCGCCATCCAGCCGGCGCGGGGCGTCACGCCCTTGTCGGCCAGCGCGCGATTGAAGTTCTCCGAGCAGTTGGTGTGGCCGGGATAGCCGATGTCATCGTAATATTTGGCGGCACACGCCAGCGCGAATGCGTCGTGCCGGCCGCATGTGTCCTGGATAACCTCGACCAGCGGCTCCATGTCCTGGTCGTAATATTTCGAATGCAGGCCCGGCATCGGGTAGCTCGACCCCATCAGCGTGCGCGTGGTCGTTACGTCGAGCGGATGGTCCAGCCCCTTGTCCAGCTTGCGCGCCGAGAAGCACTGGAAATCGGTGCACTGGCGGCCGTCAACATCGATGATCTGCAGGTAGTCGCCCGCCTTGACGAAATAGGATTCGGCTGTCGCCGAATGGACGCGCAGATCGAGCACCGGATCGGCAAGCGGATCGGCCAGCTGCGACTTTGTCTTCAGGCGCACGGTGGCGCGGCGCACCATGACGGTGAGCGGCGTTGCCGTATCATGGCTGTCGACGAGCATCGGCCCGCCGGGTGCGGCAATCAGCATCGCGCCGTCGCGCCTGACCGTGAATGCCTGCTCGGTGCCGGCAGGCGTTGCGCCGCCGAACACACGCACCGCCTTGGGCTCGTCGAGCTGCACCTGGCGGCGCTCAAGGCCACGACGGACGGAAGCCAGGCTGTCATCGCCCTCGGCCAGAAGCGCCTTGATCCCGGCGGCATTGCTGTTGGACTTTTCGCCGAGGATGGAAGGATCGGTGGCGCCGGTCCTGTCCCAGGCCAGCAACTCGCAAGCCTGCCCGCCCTCGACATTGCGCACGGTGAACGTATCGCCGGCCTCGACCTCGATCAGCACCGCGCCATTCCCCAGGATAGTATGGCGCTCCATGCCCGGCGGCAGCGCGATCTGGCCGGGCCTCAGGATGAGGCTCGGCCGCGGCGGCCCGGCTGTCACTGAAGGGTAGGGCGACTGGCTCATCTCAGCCTTGCGGTTACAGAAACAAGTTTGCCTGTGTGTAAAATTATTTTAGCAGCAAGAATAGCAGCGCGGTTGGGTTTGGCAAGGTGGAGGTGGCGTTCTCGACGCGGTCGCTGCAGGTTAGACCCTTCCAATCAAACCCATCTTCCGAACGCCAGCGCCGCCCCTCATCTGGCTGCCGCCATCTTCTCCCCGTAAACGGGCGAAGCTGTCGTCGCCGGCTTCGCCAATCGCCAACGTTGCAGGATGAGCGCCGAGGCTGCGGCCAGCTTCTTTCTCCCCGTCACTATACGGGGAGAAATGCCCGGCAGGGCGATGAGGGGCGGCGCCAACATCTGAAACTATCGAGCTAAAGCTCCTCGGAATGCCCGATAGCCACACCATACTCCGCAGCCGAATCCAACATCGTGTGCCACAGACTTTCGGCAAACGTCGCAAACACCAGGAGGTTGAACACCGCCTGCCCATCCGCCTTGTCACCACCACGCCAGAGCGTGACGCTGGTGTGATCCATCGAGGTCGCGGCAGCAGCGCCAACCGGAAACGCATCGGGATGCAAATCAATCGACGACAGTTTCGCCAGCATGGCGCGCGCCTTGGGGCCGCAGATGCTGATCAGCACGCGTGCATGCGATTGGTCGGATAGCGAAGCGGAAGATGCAAAGGTCTGAGCGAGCACCTCAGTCCTGCCACCCTTCGACAGGACAAAAAACTGATCCGGTCCCGACCAGATCAGCGTCGCATCCGCGGTGCCAACCGCCTTCGGCGTTTCCGGAGCCGCGACGCCGAAACGAGCGTTCGCGGCCTCGGCCAAATCACCCGCCTTGCCGCGCCGTGCCATCACCTGGACGAGGTCGAAATTGCGGATCTCGGTCAGCGACACACCGGCATCGCCTTGCACGCCGTAAGCGCCAGGAGCGAGCGCGCGCTCGAGCGGGCTACGAACATCCCAGGAAAAATCAGCCACGCTGGCGCCCTCCATCGGGATCGTAGAAGACAGGATTGCAGAGCTCGACATCATAGTCTTCACCGCGCAGCGGATCATGCGCGTGGACGATCTCGCCGATGCGTTTGCGGCCGCGCTCGACAAGGCCGAGACCGATCCACTGGTCGAGCGTCGGCGAGAAGCAGACCGAGGTGACGTAGCCCTGGTCGTTATCAGGCCCGGGCGTCTGGCCCTTCGGGATGATGTGCGCGCCGGAGCGCAGGCGGCGCGCCTTGTCGATCGGCTTGATGCCGACCACGACCTGCCGGTCCGGCGCCACCAGCGCCTCGCGGCCGGCCATGACGCGACCGATGAAATCCTTCTTGGTCGACATCATCTTGCCGAGACCGAGATCGGCGGCGGTCGTCGTGCCGCTCAGTTCCGGTCCGGCGACATGGCCCTTTTCAACGCGCATGACGCCGAGGGCTTCTGTGCCATACGGCGTCACGCCCAACGGTTTTCCCGCCAGCATCAAATTGCGTGCCATCGCTTCACCGTAACGCGCCGGCACCGAAATCTCGAACGCCATCTCGCCGGAGAAGGAGATGCGGAACAGCCGCGCCTTGATGCCGCCGCGCAAAGCGACTTCGCGCACGCCCATGAATGGAAAACCTTCGTTCGAAAGGTCCTCGGCAGGGTCGACGATTTCCTTCAACAGGTCTCGCGTCCTTGGCCCGGCAATCGAGAATTGCGCCCACTGGTCGGAGACCGAGGTCAGTTGCACGTCGAGTTCGGGGAATAGCACCTGCCGGCAGAATTCGAGATGCTGCATCACCAGCCCGGCCTTCGCCGTGGTCGTGGTGAGGAAATAATGGTCCTCGGCCAGCCGCGAGGTCGTGCCGTCATCATAGACGAGGCCGTCCTCGCGCAGCATCAGCCCGTAGCGGGCTTTTCCCACGGCAAGGTTTGAGAAGGTGTTGATGTAGACGCGGTCGAGGAAGGCGCCGGCATCGGGGCCGTGCACATCGATCTTGCCCAGCGTCGAGACATCGCAGAAGCCGACGCCCGAGCGCACCGCCTTGACCTCGCGGGTGACCGATTCCAGCCAGTCCTTCTCGCCCGCGCGCGGATACCATTGCGCGCGCTTCCACAGGCCGGTGTCGACAAAGATCGCGCCTTGTTCGGCCGCCCAGTGATGCGACGGCGTCAGCCGCGTCGCATGGAAATTTTCGTCGCGATGGTGGCCGGCAAAGGCGCCGATGGCGACCGGCACGTAAGGCGGGCGATAGATGGTCGTGCCGGTCTCGGGAATGGATTTGCCCGACACCGCCGCCATGATGGCGAGGCCGGCGACATTGGACGTCTTGCCCTGGTCGGTCGCCATGCCGAGCGTGGTGTAGCGCTTCAGATGCTCGACCGATTCAAAACCCTCGCGCTGCGCCAGCTCGATGTCGGACGCGGTGACGTCATGCTGCTGGTCTACAAAGGCCTTGCCTTTGCCGGCGACGTGCCAGAGCGGGGTCAGTGAGAAGGACTCGTCGCCGGCAACAGCTGCAGAGCCCGGATTGCCATTGCGTCCCGCGTCCCGCGCCGCTGCGGCGCCGGCCTCGAAACCTGCGCGCAGGCAGGCGCCTAGCCCGAAGTCGCCGTTAGCCGCACCTGCGGCGACCATACCGGGCGGCGCGCCGTCCGGCACGAAGGCGGCGATGTCGTCTCGCCATTTCGGCCGGCCGCGATGGTAAGAGGTGAGCCCGACCGCCGGATTCCAGCCGCCGGAAACGGCAAGCCCGTCGGCCTCGACCTCGGCGCGCGCGCCGCCGGTCAGCGACACCGCTATTTTTCTTACGCCGTCCTTGCCGCCGTCGACGCCGCTGACCGAACCATGCAGCACGGTGAAGCCGTTCCTGGAAGCGAGAGAACGATGGGCAGGCGAGACGTCAGGCCGCGCGTCGACCACCGCCGCGATCTGCAGCCCGGCGCCGAGTGCCGTCTCGACCGTGCGCCAGCCATCCTCATTGTTGGTGAACAGCGCGAGGCGCTTTGCCGGTGTGGCGGCATAGCGCGCGACATAGGTGCGCATCGCCGAAGCCATCATCACGCCGGGCGTGTCGTTGCCGGCGAACACGATCGGCCGCTCGATCGCGCCGGCAGCAACGACGCAGCGTTTGGCCACGATGCGCCACAGGCGCTGGCGCACCTGATGCTCGGGCGGCACCGGCAGATGATCGTTGACCCGCTCGATCGCGCCATAGGTACCGCCGTCATAGACGCCGAACAGGGTCGTGCGGGTCATGATGCTGACATCCGGCATCGAGCTGAGCTCGGCCAGTGTGCGCGACAGCCACTCCGCGGCCGGCAGACCGTCGATCGTGCCGCCATCCGACAATAGACGGCCGCCGGGCGCAAAATCTTCTTCGCACAGGATGACGCGCGCACCGCTGCGGCCTGCAGCGAGTGCGGCGGCGAGACCGGCCGGACCGGAGCCGGCGATCACCACATCGCAATGCGCCCAGGCCTTGTCGTAGTGATCCGGATCGGGGGTGACCGCCGCGCGACCCAGACCCGCGGCGCGTCGGATCGCCGGCTCGTAGACCATTTCCCAGAATTTTGCCGGCCACATGAAGGTCTTGTAGTAGAAGCCGGCGACGAAGATCGGCGAGAACAGCTGGTTCACCGACATCACATCGTGGCGCAGCGACGGCCAGCGGTTCTGGCTGGCCGCTTCGAGGCCTTCATAGAGTTCGGCCGTCGTGGCCTTGGTGTTGGCCTCGCGCCGTGCGCCGGTGCGCAGTTCGACCAGCGCGTTGGGTTCTTCCGAGCCCGCAGTCAGAATGCCGCGCGGACGATGGTATTTGAACGAGCGGCCGACCAGCTTGACGCCATTGGCGACCAGCGCCGACGCCAGCGTGTCGCCCTGGAAGCCGGAAAATGTCGTGCCGTCGAAGCGGAAGGTGAGGGGGGTGGAACGGTCGATGAGACCGCCGGATGAGAGACGATGAGAGGTCACGATGTCCAGCCTCTGATCCATATGGTGTCATGGCGAAGGATGGCGCCGCCCCTTACCCTCCCCCTTGTGGGGAGGGTCGCTGCGCAGCAGCGGGGTGGGGGTGCGGCACCGACCCCCACCCGGACCTGCGGTCCTACCTCCCCACAAGGGGGAGGTAGGGGGCTGGCGCTTTTCGCGACGGCTGTGGTCTCGACAGAATAGCTCATGTCTCCACCTGGCTCGCACCAGCCCCCGCCGCCGGTTCCACCGCGGAGATCTCGTGCGTCAGCGTGTTGCGGGTGACCTTCAGCCAGGCCCGGCAGCCACCGCCGTGATACCAGTTCTCTGCCATCACGCCGGCGATGTTGTCGCGCAGATAGACGTAGTCGTAGACAGCATCCTCGCCGGCACCCGCCGCCGGCCGCGCCGGCTTGGCGTCGCCGAGATAGCTGAACTCGCCGAGTTCGCGTTCGCCGCAGAAGGGACAGACAATACGCATCTCGCCAGCCTCAGTGCAGGTTCGGTTGGGCGCCCTGGCCCTTTTCGTCGATCATGGCGCCAGTCCGGAAGCGGTCGAGCCGAAACAGCGCCGCCTCCTTGTGCGTTTCGTCACGCGCCAGAAGATGGGCAAAGACGAAGCCGGAACCGGGCGTCGCCTTGAAGCCGCCATAACACCAGCCGGCGTTGAGGTAGAGCCCCTCGACCGGCGTCTTGTCGATGATCGGCGAGCCATCCATCGACATGTCCATGATGCCGCCCCACTGGCGCAGAAGCCGCACGCGGCCGATCATCGGGATCAGCGCCATGCCGCCTTCGCAGACATCTTCCATGACAGGCAGATTGCCGCGCTGGGCGTAGGAATTATAGCCGTCGATGTCGCCGCCGAAGACCAGCCCGCCCTTGTCGGACTGGCTGACATAGAAATGCCCGGCGCCGAAGGTCATGACGCCAGGAATGAGCGGCTTGATCGCCTCCGAGACGAAAGCCTGCAGCACATGGCTTTCGATCGGCAGGCGCATGCCCGCCATCGCTGCGACACGCGACGATGACCCGGCGACTGCCATGCCGACCTTGCCGGCGCCGATCTTGCCGCGCGACGTCTCGACGCCAGTCACCTTGCCGTTGCCGTCCCGGACAAAGCCGGTGACCTCGCAGTTCTGGATGATGTCGACGCCGAGTTCGCTCGCCGCATGGGCATAGCCCCAGACCACCGCGTCATGCCGCGCGGTGCCGCCGCGGCGCTGCAGGAGGCCGCCCTGCACGGGAAAGCGCGCATGGTCGAAATTCAGGAACGGCAGCATCTTCTTCAGCGCCGCCTGGTCGAGCAGTTCGGCATCGATGCCATTGATGCGCATGGTGTTGCCGCGCCGCGCATAAGCGTCGCGCTGCGCATCGGAATGATAGAGGTTGAGGACGCCGCGCTGGCTGACCATGGCGTTATAGTTGAGGTCCTGCTCCATCCGCTCCCAAAGCTTCATCGAAAGCTCGTAGAAGCCGGTATTGCCGGGCAGGCCGTAATTGGAACGGATGATGGTGGTGTTGCGGCCGGCATTGCCGGAGCCGATCCAGCCCTTTTCCAGCACGGCGACGTTTCTGATGCCGAACTCGCTGGCGAGGAACCAGGCGGTGGCGAGCCCATGGCCGCCGCCGCCGATGATCACAACATCGTAGTGGTCCTTGGGCGCCGCATCGCGCCAGGTGCGCTGCCAGTTCTTGTGGCCGGAAAGGGCAGCACGGGCGAGCGAGAAGATCGAATATTTCATCAGGTCATTCCGAGGTCGCTCGCACAGCTGGGACGATTATATGTCCAACGTGTGGTCGCGCTCCCATTGCGTGAAGTGCGAAGCATAGGAATTCCATTCCTGGTGCTTCAGCTTTAGATAAGCCGACGAGAATTCCTCACCCAGCGCCGCCTTGAGCGATTTGTCCTTGTCGTATTCGCGAAGCGCGTCGAGCAGGTTGAGCGGCAGCTTCGGCGCGCCCTTCACAGTGTGACCGTTCTGGTACATGTCGATGTCGTAGCGCTTGCCGGGATCGGCCTTGGAGCGGATGCCGTCGAGACCGGCGGCAATGATGACGGCCTGCAGCAGATAAGGGTTTGAGGCGCCGTCCGGCAACCGCAGCTCGAAGCGGCCGGGGCCGGGCACGCGCACCATGTGGGTGCGGTTGTTTCCGGTCCAGGTCACCGTGTTCGGCGCCCAGGTGGCGCCCGAAATGGTGCGCGGCGCGTTGATGCGTTTGTAGGAGTTCACCGTCGGGTTGGTGATGGCGGCCAGCGCCGAGGCATGTTTCATGATGCCGCCAAGGAAATTCTTGCCCTTGGCCGACAGGCCGAGCTCCATCGCATTGTCGGCAAAGACGTTGACCTTGCCGGCCTTGTCCCACACCGAAATATGGGCGTGGCAGCCATTGCCGGTCAGGCCCTGGAAGGGCTTAGGCATGAAGGTCGCGCGCAGGCCGTGCTTTTCCGCCACCGACTTGACCATGAACTTGAAGAACGAGTGCTTGTCGGCGGTCGCCAGCACATCGTCGAAGGCCCAGTTCATCTCGAACTGGCCGTTGGCGTCCTCATGGTCGTTCTGGTAGGGGCTCCAGCCCAGCGCCAACATGTGGTCGCAAATCTCGGCGATGACATCGTAGCGGCGCATCACCGCTTGCTGGTCGTAGCAGGGTTTTGAAGCCGTGTCGTATTTGTCGGAGATGACGCTGCCGTCCGGCGAGATCAGGAAGAACTCTGCCTCGACGCCAGTCTTGACATGCATGCCGTCATTGGCGGCTTCCGCGATCAGCCGGCGCAGCGTGTTGCGCGGCGCCTGCTCGACTTCCTTGTCGTCCATGATGCAGTTGGCGGCGACCCAGGCGACATCGGGCTTCCACGGCAGCTGGATCACCGAATCCGGATCCGGCACCGCCAGCATATCAGGATGCGCCGGCGTGAGGTCGAGCCAAGTGGCGAAACCGGCGAAGCCGGCGCCGTCCTTCTGCATGTCGGCGATCGCCTGCGCCGGCACCAGCTTGGCGCGCTGGCCGCCGAACAGGTCGGTGTAGGAAATCATGAAATATTTGACGCCGTTCTCTTTGGCGAATGCGGCGAGATCGTTCCCCATTATAGTTCCTCGCTTATTTTGATGTGTTTTTTAGAAGCCGTTTTTCCCCGGTATCCAGTTGGTGCCGGCCAGCGGCACGCCAGCCATGGCGGCGGCTTCGATGGTGAGGGCTACGAGATCCTCGGGCTCGAGATTGTGCAGGCTGTTCTTGCCGCAGGCACGCGCAATGGTCTGCGCCTCCAGTGTCATCACCTTGAGGTAGTTCGCCAGCCGCCGTCCGGCGGCGATCGGATCGACCCGCTTCATCAGTTCGGGGTCCTGCGTGGTGATGCCCGCGGGGTCGCGACCCTCGTGCCAGTCGTCATAGGCGCCGGCGGTGGTGCCAAGCGCATTGTACTCCGCCTCCCAGCGCGGATCGTTGTCGCCGAGTGCGACCAGCGCTGCCGTGCCGATCGACACCGCGTCGACGCCGAGCGCCAGCGCCTTGGCGACGTCGGCGCCGTTGCGGATGCCTCCGGAGACGATCAGCTGCACCTTGCGGTGCATGCCGAGATCCTGCAGCGCCTGCACTGCCGGCCTGATGCAGGCAAGCGTCGGCTGGCCGACATTTTCGATGAACACTTCCTGCGTCGCCGCCGTGCCGCCCTGCATGCCGTCGACGACGACGACATCGGCGCCGGCCTTCACCGCAAGTGCAGTGTCATAATAGGGGCGGGCGCCACCGACCTTGACGTAGATCGGCTTTTCCCAGTCGGTGATCTCGCGCAGTTCGAGGATCTTGATCTCGAGATCGTCCGGCCCGGTCCAGTCGGGATGGCGCGAGGCCGAACGCTGGTCGATGCCTTTCGGCAGCGTGCGCATTTCGGCGACGCGGTCGGAAATCTTTTGTCCCAACAGCATGCCGCCACCGCCGGGCTTGGCGCCCTGGCCGACGACCACTTCGATGGCGTCGGCGCGGCGCAAATCCCTGGGGTTCATGCCGTAGCGCGACGGCAGATATTGATAGACCAGTTGCTTGGAATGGCCGCGCTCTTCCTCGGTCATGCCGCCGTCGCCGGTGGTGGTCGACGTGCCTGAGAGTGTGGCGCCACGGCCGAGCGCTTCCTTGGCCGGGCCGGACAGCGACCCGAAGCTCATGCCGGCAACGGTGATCGGGATTTTCAGCTCGATCGGCTTCTTGGCATAGCGCGAGCCCAGCACCACCGACGTGTCGCAGCGCTCGCGATAGCCTTCCAGTGGATAGCGCGAGATCGAGGCGCCGAGGAACAAGAGGTCGTCGAAATGCGGCAGCTTGCGCTTGGCGCCGGCGCCCCTGATGTCATAGATGCCGGTCGCAGCCGCACGGCGGATTTCGGAGAGTGTGTAGTCGTCGAAGGTCGCGGATTTGCGCGGCGTCGTCGGCGGGTTCTTGTAGGTCATGCTGCCTCAATACGCGTCGGCGTTGTCGATATTGAAATTATAGAGCGTGCGCGCCGAGCCGTAGCGCTTGAACTCCGACGGCTTGACGCCGGTCACGCCGGCGCGGTCGAGCAGGCCCTGCAGCAGTTCGATGTGCTCGGGCCGCATCTCCTTGGCGATGCAGTCGGCGCCGAGGCTCTCGACCTTGCCGCGCACGAACAGCCGCGCCTCGTAAATGGAATCGCCGAGCGCATCGCCGGCATCGCCCAACACCACCAGATTGCCGGACTGCGCCATGAAGGCCGACATGTGGCCGATATTTCCGTGCACGACGATGTCGATGCCTTTCATCGAGATGCCGCAGCGCGACGAGGCATTGCCTTCGATGACCAGCAGCCCGCCCTTGCCGGTGGCGCCGGCATACTGGCTGGCGTCGCCCTTGATGACGATCGAGCCCGACATCATGTTTTCGCCGACGCCAGGTCCGGCCGAGCCGTGCACGGTGATGGCAGCGCCGTCATTCATCCCGGCGCAGTAGTAGCCGACGCTGCCGCGCACATCGATGCTGACAGGCTGGTCGACGCCGACCGCAACCGAATGGCTGCCCTTCGGGTGCAGCACTTCCCACGCCGTTTCGTTGGAGCCGGGCGTCAGATTGTGAAGCGCCTGGTTGAGCTCGCGCAGCGACGACACATCAAGATCGAAGACCCGGGACGCCTGGTCTTGCGCCGCCTTCGAAAGTTTGGTTGCCGGCATGGGCTCAATGCTCCCAGAAATAGACGGTTGCGGGTTCCGGCTCCCAGACCCTCGCATTGTCTATGCCGGGCAGCTTGGTCAGCGCCCGATATTCCGAGCCAAAGGCGACATACTGGTCGGTCTCGGCCATGACGGCGGGCTTGCAGGCGATCGGATCGCGCACCACGCCGAAACCGTTCTTGGTGCCGACGACGAAGGTGAAGAAGCCGTCGAGGTCGGACAGCGTGCCTTCCAGCGCCTCGCCGAGGTTCTTGCCATGCGCCATCTGCGAGGAGAGATAGGCGGCGGCGACCTCGGTGTCGTTCTCGGTCTCGAATTTCATGCCCTCCCGCACCAGCTCACGCCGCACATTGTTGTGGTTGGACAGCGAGCCATTGTGCACCAGGCACTGGTCGGCGCCGGTCGAGAACGGATGCGCGCCCATAGTGGTGACGGCCGATTCCGTCGCCATGCGGGTATGGCCGATGCCATGCGTGCCGGTCATCGAGCGGACGTCGAAGCGGTCGACGACCGCTTCCGGCAGACCGACTTCCTTGTAGATTTCCACCGCTTCGCCGGCGCCCATGATGCGCACGTCGGGGCGGATTGACTGCAGCGCTTCGCGCGCGGCATCGACCTTGTCGGGCGCGGTTCTCAACACTGCATGGGTGGACTTCACCGCTATGCTCACCGGCGCGCCGATGGCCTTCGCGAGTTCGGCGTCGAGGCCGCGGAAATCGCGCTCGGGCTTCGCGGACTGGATGGTGATCTTGGCTTCATTCCTGGAAGGCGCGCCATAGATGGCAATGCCGGCGCTGTCGGGGCCGCGATCGCTGAGCGATATCAGCATCTGCGACAGCATCGAGCCGAGCTGCGGCTCAAGCGACTTGTCTTTCAGAAAAAGTCCGACGATTCCACACATGTCAGCCTCCCGGCGTTACCACTAGACGATGATGTATCGAATGCGTCGTGCGAATTCAATCGTATGAAAAAAATATTCCTGTAGTTACGTATCCGGCTCGATGCGGCCTTGTGAACTATCGCCGCCGTCGCGGGCGCTGTGAATCCATGTGGCGGTGCGGATGCGGGCTATTCTGTAGGCATCGAGGATCGACAGCGCATAGATCAGGAAGCCGCCGGCGTGGCGGCCGACGAAGCTGGCATCGGCCGGCGCGATCTTGGCCGTCACCCAGGCGAGGATCACCATGAAGAACAGGAACTGCAGGCCGCGCACGGGCACGCCCAGAATGACGTGGCCGCTGGCCGGTAAGACGATGGCAGCGCCGAGCACCAGATACGGGTTTGTCGGTGCGGGTGCGCTCATGCGACCTGCCTTTCCTGTCGGTTGATGGCATCGCGCAGCACTGAGGCCGAGGTCAGCAGTCTCTCGACCAGCGTTGGATCCAGCCTTGCGCCGCCGAATGCGGCCTGCCGGAACACGCCGTAGCGCGCCCGCTCGGCCTCGGCCAGCAGCCAGACGATGCGCACGCCGTTCGGGGTCATCAAGAGTTCCTTGGCGCGGCCTTCGGCAAAGATGTCGAGATGGCTGGCGATCAGGTTCTGCGGAAAGCGCGCCGCCCTGAGGTCGGTTCGCAGCACGGCTTCAGCCGGAAATCCCGGAGCCTTCGGCAGCGTATGCTGAAGATGATCGAAATTGGAGAAGGTCGTCGGCGAGCCCGGCCGCATCATCATGTCGAAGGTCGCCGGCACCGCAACCGGCTCTGTGATCGTGACACTCAACCATCGCGCCGGCAGCTTTCGCGTTGCCAGCGTGTCAACGATGGTGCGCAGCTGCACGCGCTGTCCGTTCCATGTGCCGGCCCAGGTGACAACGCCGGCTGTGCCATCGGAGACATCAACGGCATCTGTGATGACGGTCCGGATGCTGGCTGCCTCGGCTGCAAGATCAGCCTTGGCCTTTTTGCTGCTGGCGCGCGTATGCCAGGCGAGGTGCAGGACGAGAGCCACGGCGACCGCCCCGGCCAGCAATGCTGTCGTCACGTCAGACACCTCGTCACGCCATGCCCGCCCAGACCGGCAGGCCCTCTCCTGTCAATAGCCCTGCGGCTTCGGCCACGGCATGGTGAACTGGTCGCCGCGGCGCACATAGCGGTAACGGTAGAAGTGGAACCACAGCGAGATCAGGAAGTAGAAGGCGACCATGGCGATCAGCTGCGTGCCGTAGCCGAGGAAGATCGCAAAGAAGGTCACCACGCAGAGGCAAAACAGCACGATCGCCGGGATCGGGTGGAACGGGTGCGTATAGCCGCGGCGGATCGTGCCCAGCGGCCACTTTTTGCGGAACATCATGATGTTTATGCTCATGAAGGTGTATTGCAGCACGCCCGACAGGATTGAGAAGGTGATCGCCTGGTTGAGGTCGGCGATGAAGGCGAAGGCGAGCGCGATCGGCAACAGGAACAGGATCGAGCGATAGGGCGTGCGGTATTTCGGGTGCACGGCCGAGAACCATGTCGGCAGATAGCGGTCGCGTCCAAGCGAGAACCACGCGCGGGCCGCATCGTTGATACAGCCATTGGCCGACGCCAGTGCCGCGAGCAGCGTGGCGACGAACAACAGGTTTTCCAGCAGCGGGCTGCCGGTCAGCTTGCCGGCGTCCCACAAGGGATAATAGGTGATACCGAGGTACTCCCAGGGCATCAGCGAGGCGCAGACATACCAGGTCATGGCGGCGGCGATCAAAAGCGTGATCATGCCGGCCATGGTGCCGTAAGGCAGCGAACGCGCCGGCGAGCGCACTTCCTCGGCGGCCTGCGTGGTGCCTTCGATGCCGAGATAGTACCAGATGCCGAACTGGAAGGCCGCGATGACGCCGATCCAGCCATAGGGCAGCGCATTGCCGGGGGTGACCAGCTCGTTGAGCTTCAGCACAGCACCCTGCGTCCAGGGGCTGACCGAGAAGAACAGGATAACGATCGAGACATAGGCTATCGCCGTGATGACGAAGTTGACGTTGAGCGTCATCAGTACGCCGCGATAGTTCAGCCATGCCAGCACGACGATGGTGGCGGCAATGAAGGAGTTGTGGGTGAGCCCTTCGACGCCGGCCTTGGCGACGATGGTGTCGCCGAGCAGGATGGCGTCCGAAACCTCCAGCATGGTGTAGGCAAAGACCAGGAACAGCGCGACGTTGAAGGCCATCAGCGGCCCGACAATGTGCTTGGCCTGCGCGTATTGGCCGCCGGCGGCGGCAACCGTCGATGTCACCTCGGAGTCGATCATGGCGACCGAAGTGTACAAGAGCCCGACCACCCAGCAGACGATCAGCGCCGCCAGTGCGCCGCCCTTGTCGGCCGAGAAATTCCAGCCGGTGAATTCGCCGACCAGCACGATGCCGACGCCAAGCGCCCAGACATGGGCCGGGCCGAGCACGCGTAGCAGTGAAACCCTGTCGCCGTGTATTGCCGGTTCAAGCGTGATCGTCATTGTTCAATCCCCACTCAGATCCGGTGTTTTTCGGAAGCGGCTTCAAGCTCGCCTTCGCGCGAGGAAGTCAGCACCTCCTCGGAATAGGTCGTGTCGATCTTGAACCAGTCGTAGAGCATCCACAGCGCAAGCACGACCGAGATGCCCCACGATGCGTAAGAGAGTGCGACCCACATGAGCGTGCTTCCCCAAAATCTCTGGCGTTACTTGTCGTCGAACTTTTCGTTGATGACGTCGCGATATTCGCGGTCGGAGGCGCGGAACAGGAAGACGAAATAGCCGATCAGCACCGCCGCCATGATGATCAGCGTCGGCCAGTCGATGATGTAGTGGAAGCGGTTCTGGATGATGTCGTGCGCGGTCTCCGGCGTATAGCCGAGCTTTTCCCAGATCGAGGCCATGGTCGGGTTCTGTCCCAACGCTTCCCAGGTCTTGGCATCGAGCGCGTCGATGGATTTCGCCGCACCCGCCAGGCCAAGTTTCAATGGCAGCCACAGCGCCACGAAAATGGCGACCACGACGACCACGATATCGAAAATCTGCCCGGCCTTGCCTTGTTCCGGCGGCGTGTAGCGCGACATGACTTCTACCCCTCAGGACGTTCTGTTTTCAGGACTTGCGGTTGCGGGCCGCGTCGGCGTTCTTGATGTCGAGACCGTAGATGAAGTCCTTGTCTTCCTTGTAGTGATTGACCATCGCCAGGATGGCGGCCGTATTAAAGATCAGCACGGCGGCGGCAGCGATAGCGACGACGATCTTGATCCCGGTGTCCGGGATGTAGGGCCATGTCATGACAAGCACGAAGAGGATCGTCGCCCAAAGGCAGATGATCAGGAGCGCGGATCCGCGCAGGTCGGAACGGTACAGCGCTTCGATGCGCTGCTGCAGGTCTGACATCGGTTTCCCCTTTTCCAGCGCCCGACCCCGAATTGGCCGCCCGCTGCCCTCTTTCAACAGAGTGAAATTTTTTTCATAAATTCGGGCCGAATCCAGCAATTGTCAAGCCGATTTTACGTTGGGTTAACCGTTTGTCCCCAGCCGCGAATTTTGCCTGACAATGAAATTATTTGCTTCCGGGTATTGCGGCATCAGGACGTTTGCGATCAATATTCGACCAAATGCTCCCGCCTCGCGCAGGGAGCCGGGAACACAATAGAATTTTCGAACGGAGGATTTGCGGATGACGGCATCCTGGAGATTTTCGACCCTGGCGGATCGCCATCGCGCGTTAGGCTCGAAGCTCGAAGACTGGAGCGGCATGGGCACCGCCTGGACCTACGACAAGGACGCCGACGAGGAATACACCGCCATCCGCACCAGGGCCGGGCTGATGGATGTGTCGGGCCTGAAGAAGGTTCACATCACCGGGCCGCACGCCTCACACCTCATCGACCTGGCAACGACGCGCGACGTGGAGAAGATCTATCCCGGCAAGTCGGCCTATGCCTGCATGCTGAACGAGGCCGGAAAATTCACCGACGACTGCATCCTCTACCGCACCGGGCCGAACGCCTGGATGGTGGTGCACGGCTCCGGCACCGGCCATGAGGAATTGCAGCGCGCTTCCGTCGGCCGCGACGTATCGCTGCGCTTCGACGACAATCTGCACGACCTGTCGCTGCAGGGACCGACCGCGGTCGACTATCTCTCAAAGCATGTGCCGGGCATTCGCGACCTCAACTATTTCCATCATATGCAGACGCAGCTGTTCGGCTTTCCCGTCATGATCTCGCGCACCGGCTATACCGGCGAGCGCGGCTACGAGATATTCTGCCGCGGCCAGGACGCCGGCACGATCTGGGACAGGATCCTCGACGAGGGCAAGAGCGCCGGCATCATTCCGTGCCGCTTCACCACGCTCGATATGCTGCGCGTCGAAAGTTATTTGCTGTTTTATCCCTATGACAACTCGCAGAAATATCCGTTCGAGAACGAAGGCCCCGGCGACACGCTGTGGGAGCTCGGCCTCGACTTCACCGTCAGCCCCGGCAAGACCGGCTTTCGCGGCGCCGAAGAGCATTACCGCCTCAAGGGCAAGGAGCGCTTCAAGATCTACGGCGTGCTGCTCGACGGCAAGCAACCCGCGGATGAGGGCGCGCCGGTCTATCGCGACGGCAAAAAGGTGGGCGTGGTCACCTGCGCCATGTATTCGCCGCTGGTCGAGAAATCGATGGGCATCGCCCGCCTCGACGTCGACTGCGCGGTCAAGGACACCAAGCTCGAGATCCGCAACAAGAGCGGTTCGATCAGGGCGACGGCGCAGCCTCTGCCCTTCGACGATCCCAAAAAGACCAAGCGCACGGCGAAAGGCTGAGGCACAATCGACAGCGAGGGGTTTCGAGGTACGAAGTAGAGAATGGCAGCCAAAACGATCATCAGCCGGCCCATTTACGGAACCCTTTCCCCGCAGCCCGGCAAGCATCATCTTTTCGTGGCGGATGCGGAAGGCGCGCTGGCGATCGTCGATATGGCAAGGACGGCGCCCCCAGGCTTCTTCGACGGCGCCGAAATCGTCTTCATTCCCGGGGCCGACGGCAAGCACGTTGCCGCTCTTGAGGCACTGAAGTCCGCGCAATTTCATGTCGCGCCAACCTTCGCCAGCCTGCTGCCCCGGCTGAAGCAGACGCTTGCCAACGCGCATATGGGCCTGCGCCTCTATCTCGCCGGCACCGAAGGGCTGATCGGCCAGGCCATGCAGGTGGCGCTCGAAGCCGGCATCGATCATACCTCCATGCAGACCGAGCATCGCGGCTCATTGGCGCGGCGCATGCAGTGCGTGCATTGCAAAGGCATCACCGAAAATGTGACGACGCAGCCGGCCACCTGCGCGCATTGCGGCCTGCTGCTTCTGGTGCGCGATCATTATTCGCGACGGCTGGCAGCATTCCAGGGCGTCTGCATAAATGCCGAGGATCGCTCGGAGATCCCTCCCATAGAGGAGGTCTTCCCATGAGCACCGGCACCACCAAGCTCGATGTCGTCGTCAGCGACGTCGTCCCGGTCAACGAACTGGTGACGCGCTTCCATTTCCGCCGCCGTGACGGTGAGCTTTTGCCGACCTTTTCCGGCGGCGCCCATGTCGTGGTCGAGATGCGCGATGGCGACCGCACAAGGCTCAATCCCTATTCGCTGATGGGATCGCCGCTCGACACCCGCGAATACACCATCTCGGTGCGCCGCGACGATGTCGGCCGCGGCGGCTCGTTGTTCATGCACCGGAGCGTCAAGCCTGGCCTGGAGATGGTGGTCAGCTACCCCGTCAATCTGTTCTCGCTCGACCTCAGGGCAAAGAAGCATCTGATGCTTGCCGGCGGCATCGGGATAACGCCGTTCATGGCGCAGACCGCGCAGCTCGCCGGGTCCGGCGGCAATTTCGAGCTGCACTACACCTGCCGCACCGCCTCGCTCGGCACCTATGCCGATGTGCTGCAGGAGCGCTATGGCCGTCGCGTCCGGCTCTATCACGACGACCGCGACGAGCGCATCGAACTCGACCGTCTCTTGTCCTCGCAGCCGCTCGGCACCCATCTCTATGTCTGCGGCCCGGCCGGCATGATCAACTGGGTGCGCGAGCGCGCTGCGGCTCTCGGCTGGCCGGCGGAGACCGTGCACTACGAGCATTTCGCGGCACCCCAGCCCGGCCTGCCGTTCGACGTCACACTTGCCGTCAGCGGCAACACCATCCGCGTCGGCGAGCAGCAGAGCCTGCTCGAAGCGATCGAGGCCGCCGGCGTCGATCCGCCCTATCTCTGCCGCGGCGGTGTCTGCGGCCAGTGCGAGACCAACGTCGTCTCGTATGACGGCAAGTTCATCCACAACGACCACTGGCTCAGCGAGGAAGACCATCGTTCCGGCTGCAAGATCATGCCGTGCGTGTCGCGCTTCGAAGGCAAGTCGCTGGTCCTGGAAAGATAGGAGGCCAGCTTGGGCATCACCTTTCGCAAGGAAACGTTTCGCGACGATTTCACCTTCAGGAACAGCCCGGAACACATCAGGCGGTTTCCGTTCCCGTTCCACGAAGACGCCTACATGTATGCGGTCAACATCGAGCCGCATGTGGTTGGCCCCAAGGGCAGCGTTCTGGAAAACCTGATCGACGTCGACGAGCACTATGTCGCCGAGATGCAGGACCGTGCACTGGTGCTGGCCGACGATCCGCTGCGCTGCCAGTCGCTGCCGCATATGACGCTGGCCGGCTGGGACCTGCTCGAACTTTTGATGGAGCAACAGGCACTTGGCTATCCCGAGCATTTCACCCTGACCCGCGACGGCGACCGCTGGCGCTGGATCAACCGGCCGCTCGGCATCGACGACACCTTCACCTTCGGCGACACCTCGACACTGCCTTACGGGCCGATGGAGTACATCACCCGCCAGAGCCAGGGTGATTTCTGCATTCTCGATCAGCGCGACGGCAATCTTTGGATGGACGCCGGCATGGTCACCACTCAGGCCGACTGGTCGCTCGATTTCGACATCGGCATGAATTTCTTCGAATGGCACGCGCCGGTGCCGCTGGCGCATGAGAAGGGGATTTTCGTCAGGGCGCTGAAGTTCCTCACCAACATCCAGCAGGGCAAGCCGGCGCGGCGTCTCAACTGGACGATGACCATCAACCCGCGCCTCGACACCAGTCCGGAGAATTACCACAAATGGGGCCCGGACCGCGCGACGGTGACGCCCGAAAATGTCGGCGACAAGGTGCATCTGCGCGTCGAACTGCAAAGCTTCTGGCGCCTGCCGCGCTCGAACGGCATCGTCTTCCCGATCCGCTGCTATCTGATCAAGATGGACGAACTGGTGACACAGCCGAAATGGGCAAGGCGACTGCACCGGGTGATCCGGGATTTGCCGGAAGAGCTGGCCACCTACAAGGGCCTGACGCGGTATCGGCCGACATTGGTGGAATGGCTGTCGAAGCTGGATGATGGCAGTGCGACGTCACCGGGGTTCGGGCCGGACTAAAGGCCCCCTCATCCGGCCGCTGCGCGGCCACCTTCTCCCCGAGCGGAGAAGAGATCGCCAGCGCCGACGCCAGACTCCTCTCCCCCCGGGGAGAGGTCGGATTGCCCCGAATTGCTCTTGCAATTCGGCCTTGGCAATCCGGGTGAGGGGGCTGCGGCGGTCCGACTACCCAGCGCTATTCTGCGGATAGCAAATAATCGACAAATACCGCATCGGCAGCTGCGTCAGTTGCTCCGGCCCGTGCGGCGCGTCGGCGTCGAAGAACAGGCTGTCGCCCGGCTTCATCGGATAGAGGTTGCTGCCGTGCCGGTACACCACCTCGCCCTCCAGCATATAGAGGAATTCCATGCCCTCATGCTGGAAGGTCGGGAACACATCCGAATCCTCGGTCAGCGTAATCAGATAGGGCTCGACGACGACGCCGCTGGTGTTGGAGCCGATATGGCCGAGCAGATTGTATTGATGGCCGGCGCGGGTGCCGCGGCGTTCGACATCTAGCCCTTCGCCGGCCTTGACGAAGACGGCGCTGCGCTCTTCCTCGAATCGGCGGAAGAAGGCGGTGACGGGAACGCCGAGCGCCCTCGACAGCGCCTGCAGTGTGGTCAGCGACGGCGAGGTGATGCCGTTCTCGATCTTCGACAGCATGCCCAGCGAAATATCGGTGGCGACGGCGAGATCGGCGACGGTGATGCCGAGCTTCTTGCGGAAGGCGCGCACCTCGCGCCCGATCGCCACCTCCAGCACTTTTTCGCGCGTGTCGCGAATGGCGTGCGGATTCTGCGTCAGCGGCGCGCGGATGGTTTTTCCGTCCACGGAGGCCTTTGCCGGTGGCTTTGCCCTTGTCGAAGCAGTCTTGGAATCGGAACTTGTCTTCGCCATCTCGCCTCCGAATCCCCATGATTATTTCACTCCAGGTGAACATATTCGGTGCCGATACAGAAACGCAACCGCGCAGCAAGCCCCTTAAGTCGAATGGTGTCCGAACAGGATTTACGCCGTCATCCGTTTCCGGAAATCCGCTGGGGCGAAACGCGGTTTCTCCACAAGGCCTGTTGACAGCATCCAAGAGGCAATTACTGTCCTGTGAGTGAAATTTGTTTCGTAAGAGCAATTCCAAAAATCGAATGACACCGGGAGGCCTGCCATGAAAACGCGCGTTGCCGTCATTGGAGCGGGGCCATCCGGTCTGGCCCAGCTCAGGGCCTTCAAGTCGGCTGCCGACAAGGGCGCCGAGATCCCCGAAATCGTCTGCTTCGAAAAGCAGTCGGACTGGGGCGGCCTGTGGAACTACACCTGGCGCACCGGCCTCGACGAGCATGGCGACCCCGTCCACGGCTCGATGTACCGCTACCTCTGGTCGAACGGACCGAAGGAATGCCTGGAATTCGCCGACTATACGTTCGAGGAGCATTTCGGCCGCCCGATCGGATCCTACCCGCCGCGCGCCGTTTTGTGGGATTACATCAAGGGTCGCGTCGAGAAATCAGGCCTGCGCAAATGGGTGCGCTTCAACAGCCCGGTGCGCATGGTCACCTTCTCGGACGAGAGCAGGAAATTCACTGTCACCGCGCATGACCGCACCAACGACGTCACCTACTCCGAAGAGTTCGACAATGTCGTCGTCGCTTCCGGGCATTTCTCGGTTCCCAACGTTCCCTATTTCGAAGGCTTTTCGACCTTCAACGGCCGTATCCTGCACAGCCATGATTTTCGCGACGCCATGGAGTTCAAGGGCAAGGACATACTGATCATCGGCCGCTCCTATTCTGCCGAGGACATCGGCTCGCAATGCTACAAATACGGCGCCAGATCGATCACCTCCAGCTACCGCTCCAAGCCGATGGGGTTCAAATGGCCGGAGAACTGGAAGGAAGTGCCGCTGCTGCAGAAGGTCGTCGGCAAGACGGCGCACTTCAAGGACGGCACCACAAAAGATGTCGACGCCATCATCCTGTGCACCGGCTATCTGCATTCCTTCCCGTTCCTCACGGAAGAGCTGAAGCTGAAGACCGCCAACCGCATGTGGCCGGACGGGCTCTATGAGGGCGTCGTGTGGGAGAAGAACCCGAAACTGTCCTATATCGGCATGCAGGACCAGTTCTACACTTTCAACATGTTCGACGCCCAGGCCTGGTTCGCCCGTGACGTCATCATGGGCCGCATCAAGCTGCCGTCGGGACAGGCGATGGCCGAGCACGGCGCCAAGTGGCGGGCACGCGAAGAGACGCTGGAAGACGCCGAGCAGATGATCTGGTTCCAGGGCGACTACACCAAGGAACTGATGGACCAGACCGACTATCCCGGCTTCGACGTCGAGGCGGTCAACCAGACCTTCATGGAATGGGAGCACCACAAGGCGGAAGACATTATGAGCTTTCGCGACCACGCCTACCGCTCGCTGATGACCGGCACCATGGCGCCATTGCACCATACGCCCTGGCTGCAGGCGCTGGACGACTCGATGGAAAGCTATCTCCAGGTGAAGGGCGTGGCGGCGGAATAGGTCGGCGTGATGCAAAACAATGCGCCGGCACCGGCCCAGTTTCAATTCAGAGGGTAGTCGGGAGCCGCATCGGTCTCCGTCACCTTGACCCACACCAATTCGCTATAATAGGCACCCTCCGGGCCGGTGCCGTACATAGACAGCCTGTCAGCCATCAGCAGATGTGTCATGTCGTTGAGTGCCCGGCCGGTCGGCTCCTCGGGCCAGGCGAAGACGCCGTCGGTTTTGGCGCCGAACCTCACATCGGTGCATCCGAAATCGATCTCGACCTTCCACGACAGCAACGGCCTGATATCGCTGAGCGGCGGGCGCGGCGGATCGGGCTGCTCGAAGTGATGGTCGACCGAGACTCTCGTCGGCACTGCCGGCGTGATGCCTTTGGCTTTGAAGGAGGCGATGGCGTCGTCGCCAAATCGTGCGAGCAGGCCAGCGTGCCATAACCGGTAGGTCGCGCGGAAAAAGCCGCTGACCCGGATAGATTTGCCATCGTTGTTGAAGACGTTCACAGCGGCGTAGAAACGGCGCAGTCGTGGCGCCAGCGCCCGCCAGTCGCATTCGGCCGGTGTCCCCGGCGTCGCGATGAAATCGTTAAGCAGATCGCTGCCGCGCACATTGGCGTTCAGCACCGTGCAATCCTCACCATGGATATGCCAGTGCCGCCGGAGCTCGGCTGCTGCGATGCCAGGCTTGCGCAGCTCTTCCACCGAGGCGCGAACCCGAGCAATCGCGTAGGACGTAGCCGCATCCAACGTCTCAAACCCCGAAACCACATGCTCGCCGGTTTTGGCCATGTCGAAGACGACGACAGTAAAAGGCGGTTTGCGCTGATCGGGCATTCGGCAGCAAGCTCAGGCTGGTCGAGGATGAAGCAGCTTTCCGCGCGAAAATGCGTCAAAGTCAAGAGCTGGAGCGCGGCCTGCCATTTCCAGAAGAGGCGAACTCCAGAAGAGGCGAAACCGTCTATCCGAGCCGTGCTTGAGCTTTCGCGGCTCAGGGGTCGAAGACCGACCGCGATGATGTCGATGGCAGGTTGTTGCCAGCCCGCGACAATGCCGCGACTTTGGACAGTGCGACCAACACTTCCTGGCCGAGATCGCGTGTGCCGGCCACGGGGCAGGTGATGATCATCACTTCAATCCAGCGGATAGTCGGGAGGCGCCTCCGTCTCGGTCACCTTGGCGGTTAGTATCTCGCAGTCGTTGGCCCAGTCGGGGCCATCGCCGCGCATGGCCATCATGTCGGCCATCAGCAGGAACTGCATGGTTCTGAGCGCCCAGTCGGTGGGCTCTTGCGGCCAGGCGAAGATTCCGGCGGCGTCGCCGCCGAACTTCACGTCATGGCAGACAAAACCGACCTCGACCTTCCAGGATCGCAGCGTCACGCCTGGCGGCGGGTAGGGCGGGTCGGGAAGCTCGAAGTAATTGGCGACCATGAGCTTCGTCGGCTCCGCCGGCTCGATCCCCTTGGCCTTGAAGGCGGCAATGGCGTCGTCGCCAAAGCGCTCGAGGAGGCCGTCTCGCGTCAGCCTGTAGGTCGAGCGAAAGAAGCCGCCCGCCCAGACGGATTCGTTGTTGCCGTTGGAGATCAGCAGCGAGGCGCGGAAGCGGCGCAGCCTTGGCGCGAGAACTTGCCAGTTGCATTCGGCCGGCATCGACGGCGTCGCAATGAAATCGTCGAGTAGATCGCTGCCGCGCCCTCCGGCGTTCAGCACCGAACAGTCTTCGCCATAGAGGTGCCAGAGCTGGCGAAGCTCAGCAGTGGCGATGCCGGGCTTGCGCAACTCCTCCACCGAGGCGCGAACCCGCGCAATGGCGTAGGACGTCGCCGCCTCCAGCGTCTCAAACCCCGAAACTACGTGCTCCCCGTCCGGCTCGCCGGTCTTGGCCATGTCGAAGACGAGTACGGCAAAAGGCGGTTCGCCGGGATTGGACATTCAACAATTATCCTAGTCTTGCCCGCGCCTTCGCCGTCCAGGCATTGAACAGCCGGTCTGCGACGATGCCGATGAAAGCGATGGCGAGACCCGCGACAATGCCGCGTCCGGAATCGGCCTTGGACAGCGCGATGAAGACTTCCTGGCCGAGGTCGCGTGTGCCGACCATGGCGCAGATGATGATCATCGCCAGCGCCATCAGGATCGTCTGGTTGACGCCCAGCATGATTTCGGGAAGCGCCAGCGGCAATTGCACGCGAAAGAAGGTCTGGCGCGGCGTGCAGCCGGAAACCTTCGCCGCCTCGATCAGCGCCGGCGGCACTTGCCGGATGCCGTGATTGGTGTAGCGGATCGCCGGCACCACGGCGAACGCGACCGTTGCGATCATGGCGGTGACGTCGCCGACCCGGAACAGCATCACCACGGGAATGATGAAGCAGAAGGACGGCAGCACCTGCAGCGTGTCGATGATGGGCGTGACGATCTTTTCGAAGCGGTCGCTGCGGGCGGCCGCGAGACCGATCGGAATGCCGATCAGGCAGGCGATGAAGGCCGAGATGCCGCAGAGATAGACTGTGGCCATAGTCTTTTCCCAAAGGCCGGTGACGGCGCAGAAGGCGGTCAGCGCCGCGACAAGGGCGGCCAAACGCAGGCCACTGAGCTGATAGCCGGCGAGGCCGAGCAGGGCCACCGCGCCGAGCCACGGAAAGCCTTCGCAGAAGGCGCGCAGCGGGTTCAGTACATTGAGGATGAGCGCCACGCGAAACGCTTCGATCACGTCGAAGAAGTTGATCGTCACCCAGCTCACCGCCGCCTTCCACAGTGGCGCGGTGGTGAAGGTGATCTCCTTCGGCACCGCTGCGAAGGCCGGTACGAACAGGCCGAGCAGCGTCGTCACGACCAGGATGGCGATGGCCAGCGACAGATTGGGATAGCGCCGCCAAACGCTCTGGTTCGCCTGCCGTTGAACGTGGCCTTTTGCCTGCTTATGCGCGATCGCCTGGCTCAGCCGGTCGAGCGCGATTGCGAGCGCCACAATGGCGAGCCCGGCTTCCATCGCTTCGCCGACCTTCAGCGCACGCAGCGCCAGCAGCACATCATAGCCGAGGCCGCCGGCGCCGATCATCGAGGCGATGATCACCATGTTCAGCGCCAGCATGATCACCTGGTTGACGCCGATCATCAGTGTCGGCCGCGCCGACGGCAGCTGCACGCGCCACAATTTCTGCCGCGCCGTGCAGCCGGCCATCTCTGAGAAATCGTCGATCTCGGAGGGCACCCGCGACAGACCCAGCATCGTTGCCCGCACCATGGGCGGCGTGGCGAAGATGGCGGTGGCGATCATCGCCGAGACCGGGCTGTTGCCGAACAGGAGCAGCATCGGGATGAGATAGGCGAAGGTCGGGATGGTCTGCATCAAATCGAGGGCAGGGGAGATGATCAGCCGCTCGGCCCATGGCTTGCGCCACGCCCAGATGCCGGCGAACAGGCCGGTGACGATGCAGAACGGCACCGCGATGGAAATCAGTGCCAGTGTCAGCATGGCGCTGGTCCACTGGCCGAACAGCGCGGTGTAGAGGAAGCAGCCGCCGACCAGCATGCCGAGTTTTCTACCGCCCACGGCGTGCCCGGCGATGAAGGCGGCTACGCAGACGCCGATCCAGGACAGGCGCGGCAGGACATAGGCATCGGCACCGTGACCAATCTTGAAATTCTTGGCCAGCAGGTCGAGCGCGAAATCGAGGGGAACGCCGAGCACCGCGGTGATCGAGCGGGTCAGCCAGGACAAGTTCGACTTGATCCAGCGCATCAGCGCACTGACCCAGTCGGCGACGGGAACGACCGCATCGGCCGGATAGTCGACCGCCCATGGCAGCCTCTCCTGCAGCAGGAATACCACCAGCACGGCGGCCAGCGCCAGCGCCCAGATCAGCAGCCAGCGCTGAACCGGTGGCCTCGTTTGGCTGGCGCTTGCAGTCACCGTCATGCGCCGGCTCTTTGCTTGTCGATGCCGGCCAGCAGTCCGATCACGGCTTGCGGCGTCACCTCGCCGATCGACTTGCCGCTGCCGTTGACCACCGCGAACGGTTTTCCCGAAGCGACGATGCTGGCCGAGAAGCTGGCGATCCTGGCGTCGGGCGAAACCGTGCCGCCATGCTCGGAGCCATCCAGGGCACGCATCAGGCTGCGCGCCGAAATCACCTTGGCGCGGTCGACATCCCGGGTGAATTCGGCGACATAGTCGGTCGCCGGATTGACCACCAGTTGCTCCGGTGTGCCGATCTGGATGACCTCGCCGTCCTTCATGATGGCGATGCGGTCGGCCAGCCTAATCGCCTCGTCGAAATCATGGGTGATGAAAACGATGGTCTTGTGCAGCATGGTCTGCAGCCGCATCAGCTCGTCCTGCATCTCGCGGCGGATCAATGGGTCAAGCGCCGAGAACGGCTCGTCGAGGAACCAGATCTCCGGCTTGGTCGCGAGGCTGCGGGCAATGCCGACGCGCTGCTGCTGGCCGCCGGAGAGTTCGCGCGGATAGAAATGCTCGCGGCCGCGTAAGCCCACGAGATCGATCACCTCCCGCGCTCTCGCTTCGCGCGTCGGCCGGTCTTGGCCCTGGATACTCAGCGGGAAGGCAATGTTCTCCAGCACGTTCAGATGCGGCAGCAGCGCGAAATTCTGGAACACCATGCCCATGCGATGGCGCCGCAGTTCGATCAGCGCCGAATCGGAAATCTTGAGCAGATCGTTGCCTTCGAATTCGACCTTGCCGTGGGTCGGCTCGACCAGCCGCGACATGCAGCGCACCAGCGTCGACTTGCCGGAGCCGGACAGCCCCATAATGATGAAAATCTCGCCCTGGCGGATTTCGAGATCGACGGCGCGCACCGCGCCGACCAGTCCGGCCGCGGCGATGTCGGCCATGCTGGCCTTGCCGTCACGCTCGCGGATGAAGCTGGCCGCGTTCGATCCGAACAGTTTCCAGACATTACGGCAGGCAAGCTTTATCGGCCGCACATCCTCCGGCGTGCCAGTTGCCTGCGGTTCAGTCGCTTCCGTCATCCAATGGTCCTTCTGGAAAATGGAGATAAGACCCGGCCGCTAGGGCCGGGTCTGGCTTCCAGTCAGGCGATCACTGCGCCCAGGCTTTCCAGTCTGCTTCGTGGGCGGCGATCCAGGCGGCGGCGACATCTTCGGGCGTCTTGCCGCCGAGGTCGATCTCGCCGCTCATCTTGTTGAGCTCATCGGTGTCGATCGTGTACGCCTTGGCCACCTTGTAGGCGACCGGCCATTTGTCCTTCATGCCGGACCAGGAGTATTTCCAGATTTCGCCATGCGGTTTGCCGCAATCATATTTGGCATCCGGGTTGGTGCCCCATTTCGGGTCGGTGTAGCACTCGGGCGTATACTCCGGGAATTCGACCCACTCGCCCTTGTACTTGGCCGGCGCCCAATGCGGCGAATAGATCCACAGCATGATCGGCGCCTTGCGCTGATAGGCCGAGTCCAACTCGGCGAACATCGCCGCGTCGGTGCCGGCATGGATGACGGTGAAGGGCAGCTTCAGCGCCTCGACGCGCTCGTCGTCAAAGCCTTCCCAGGTTACCGGGCCGCCGAGATAGCGGCCCTTCGGCGCCGTCTCCGCTGTCGAGAACGCCTCGGCGCATTTCGGGTCCTTCAGCGCTTCCCAATTGGGCAGGCCGGGGCATTTCTCCTTCATATATTCGGGAAACCACCATTCCTCCTTGGCCTTCGGCCCGAGCTTGCCGAGCCGCTCGGTCTGGCCGGTGGCGTCTGAAGCCTTCATCGCTTCGCCGGCCGTCGTGTCCCAGAACTCCAGGCCGACATCGAGGTCGCCATTGGTGAGGCCGGTGGTCAGGCTGGAGAGGTAGTCGGCTGTCGGATATTCGACGGTATAGCCGAGCTTTTCGAGGATACCGCCAAGGATCTTGGCGTTGAGGTTGACGCTGGTCCAGTCGAACAGCGCGATCTTGATCGGGTCGTTGGATTCAGGTGCTGCTGCGTGGACCGGTGATGTAAGCGCACTTGCGGCGGCAAGCGCCAAGGCTCCCATTGATAGGTTCGAAATCACACTGCGAAATGACATGCTTGTTCTCCTGTCAAACCATGTGGAAATTTCTTGATCGTTCCCTTCTTGCGTCTTTTCTTGATTGTGTTGGAAAGGCGGGTCGTTACGCAAGCTCGTTCGCACCAAGCCAGTGCCGCGGCCGCAACTTGCGCAGGCGAAATGGTTGCTCGACTTGGTGTTTATGTGATGCCGGGCGGGCCCGCGTCATGGCATCGGATGGATTGCTGCGTGAGCAATCGTCAACGGATCGATCGCCGCTCCAGCGGCGCTCTCAGACGTGCGAGCCATCAAGGTCCCATGGTCTCGGCCGGCAAGCCCCATCCCCGCCAGGCCGTTTCATGGGATGAAATTATATATACCAACGTTCATGCGGCGCAACGGCTGATGCCCTGTGCACTGCGGAATTTCAGACTGGCGATTGCCAACCGCCAGAGCTGACGTTCACGACATGATCAGGCCGCCATCGACATTGATGGTTTGGCCGGTGATGTAGGTGGCGTCGTCGCTGGCGAGAAAGCTGACCAGGCCGGACACGTCCTCGCCGCTGCCGGCGCGTCCCATCGGGATGTTCTTCACCCATTCGGCCATCAGCTCGCCGGGCTTGTAGTCACCCATCAGCTTGCCCCACGCTGCGTCATTATAGGCCCACATGTCGGTGTCGATGATGCCGGGGCAGATGGCGTTGACGGTGATCTTTTCCTTGGCCACTTCCTTGGCCAGGCTCTGGGTAATGCCGACGACGCCGAACTTCGACGCCGCATAGTGCGGCGTGTAGATGAAACCCTGCCGCGCCTGGCCCGATGCCGTGTTGATCAGCCGGCCGCCGTCGCCATGCTTGCGAATGCGCGCGATCGCTTCCTGGCAGCACAGGAACACGCCCTTGGTGTTGACGGCCATCACCTTGTCCCACTCGGCCTCGGTCATCGCCTCGATCCGGGCGATGGTGATGACGCCGGCATTCTGCACCGAAATGTCGACACGGCCGAATTCCTTCTCGGCGAGGTCGTAAAGCGCGGTGACCTCATACTTCCTGGTAACGTCCATGCGCATCGACGCGACCTTGGCGCCTGCCGCTTTCAGGCCGGCGGCGACGTCCTCGACGCGGGTATCGATGGCGCTGACCACGACCGCGGCACCTTCCTCGGCGAAGCGCTTCGCCATCGCCGCGCCGATGCCACCGCTCGCGCCCGTGATGACCGCAGTCTTGCCTTCAAAACGCTTCTGCATCTTTTCTCCTTACCAGCAGACAAAACCGCCATCGACGATCAGGTCGATGCCGGTGACGTAACTCGCGGCGCGGCTGGCCAGGAACACGGTCGGGCCGACCATCTCTTCCGGCGTCGCCATGCGCCCCATGGGCGTGTCGCGTTCGAAGATCTTGATCTGTTCGGCGACCTCCGGCCGCTTGTTCATCGGCGTCAGCGTGTAGCCTGGGCTCACCACATTGACGCGCAGGCCGCGATCGGCCCATTCCATGGCGAGGCTTTTCGACATGTGGATGACCGCCGCCTTCGACGAATTGTAATGCGCCTGGGTCAGGCCGCGATTGACGATCGAACCCGACATGGAGGCGATGTTGATGATCGAGCCCTTGCGCCGCGTCAGCATGGCGCGCGCTTCGGCCTGGCAGGACAGGAACACGCCGCTGACATTCACGTCGTAGATTTTCTGCCATTTCTCCAGCGACAGCGTCTCGGCGGCCTCGGCTCCTGCAATGCCGGCATTGTTGACGGCGATGGTCAGCGCGCCGAGCTCCTTTTCCGTGCGCTCGACTGCGGTCGCCAGGTCGGCCTCCGACGTCACCGTCCCGGTCAGCACCACCGCCTTGCGGCCAAGCACGGCGATCCTGTGCGCGGTCTCATCCAGCCCGCCTTTCGAGGCATGGCCGAAACAGGCTATGTCGGCGCCGGCTTCGGCGAGCCCGATGGCAATGGCCTGGCCAATGCCGCTGCCGGCGCCTGTTACCAGCGCTACGTCGCCGCTAAGATCGAATAGTTTCATGTTGTTCCCCCTCCTGAAATGAAGGGGCGCCAGTCTTTGCTGGCGCCCCGCGCGGTCCGGTCCTTGGGAGGATACCACCTGCTGCGCTTTGTTCCGACTCCTGTCCTCAGCTCGTGGCGAGTTCCATCACCGCGACATTGCTGGCCTCGCTGCGGCCGAGAATGCCGCGCTGGCGGCCGCGGCTCAGCACCAGCACGCGGTGCGACAGCCCCAGCACCTCCTCGAGGTCGGAGCTCACCACCACCACCGCCATGCCGGAACGGGCGAGGTCGGCGATGACGTCGTAGATCGCAGCGCGCGCACCGACATCGATACCGCGCGTCGGCTCATCGAGGATGAACACCTTCGGCGGGCGTGACACCCATTTGGCGATGATCACCTTCTGCTGGTTGCCGCCGGAAAGCTTGCTGACCGCCTGGCCAGGTTTGCCCTTGACCCCGAGCCTTGCGATGCCGGCTTCGGCGAATTTCTGCACCGCTTTCGGAAACACCCAGCCCTTCGGCGCGACATGGTCGAAATTGCCGAACGCCAAATTCTCGCCGATGGTCTGGTCGAGCACGACGCCTTGCGCCTTGCGGTCTTCCGGCACCAGCACGACGCCGGCCTTGATCGCTGCCGCCGGCCCGCTGAGATGCACCGATTTGCCGGCAACGCGCACCGAGCCCGACGAGATCGGATCGGCGCCGGCGATCGCCCGCACCAGTTCGGTGCGGCCGGCGCCGATCAACCCGGCAATGCCGAGGATCTCGCCTGCTTTGACCGAGAAGGAAACGTTGTTGAAGCTCTTCTCCGGCGAGGACAGGTTGTCGACCTCGAGCAGCGTCTCCTCGCGCGGCGGCGTCAAGTGTGGGAACATCCGCTCGACCGAGCGGCCGACCATCTGCTCCACTACTGTGCGCACGGGAATATCGGCGCGTTCGTGGCGGGCGACGATGCGTCCGTCGCGCATCACAACCACGCGGTCGGCAATCTGCGCGATCTCGTCGAGACGATGGCTGATGTAGATGAAGGACATGCCCTCCGCCTTGAGCTTGCGGATCTGCTGGAACAAAAGCTCCGTTTCCTCGCCGCCAAGCGCTGCGGTCGGTTCGTCGAAGATCAGCAATTCGGCATTGAGCGTCAACGCCTTGGCGATCTCGACCTGTTGCTGGGCGGCGATGCGCAGCGTGCCCACCTTGCGCTCGGGCGAGACGTCGAGGCCAAGCCGCTTCAACTGCGCCGAGGCCTTGGCGTTCATCGCTGCGCGGTCGATGCGGCCGCCGCGCATCGGCAGGCGCCCGACATAGACGTTCTCCGCCACCGACAGATCCGGCAGCAGCTTCAGTTCCTGATGGATCATGCCCACACCGGCATCGATGGCGGCGGCGGGCGAGGCGGGGGAATAGGGCTTCCCCCGCCAGATGATGGTGCCCGCGTCGGGCCGGGTCGAGCCGGCGATGATATTGGACACCGTCGACTTGCCGGCGCCGTTTTCGCCGAGCAGCGCCACAACCTCGCCCGGCCGCACCTCGAAGCTCGCATCGGCCAGGACCTGGACCGGTCCGTAGCTCTTGCAGAGGCCGTTGACGAAAAGCCCGTTGTGCGGGCTTTCGCTGTGGCGAGGATCAGGAGACATCGTGGCGCTCTCTCTAAGCGGTGCCGCAGGTTACGGGTGCTTGGCGATGAACTGCTCGACATTGTCCTTGGTGGTCAGCGTCGCATCCTGCAGCTGCTCGGCCGGAACGCTTTCGCCGGCCACCAGCTTGATCGCCGCATCAACGGCGAGCCGGCCCATGCCTTGCGTCTGCTGCGTCGCGGTGACGTCGAACACGCCGTCCTTCAGCGCCTTGAGTGCGGCCACGTCGCCATCGAAGCCGGCAACCCAGACCTTGTGGCCGGGATTGGCGACCTTGACCGCCTGTGCCGCGCCCAGCGCCAGCGCATCGGCCTGGCCGATGACGATGGAGACATCGGGATGCGACTGCAGCAGGTCCTGCGTCAGCTTGAAGCCTTCGTCCTGGTGCCAGCCTTCGCTCCACAATTCGCCGACCACCTTGATATCGGGATAGGCCTTGAGCGCTTCGCCGCAGCCCTTCGAGCGATCGACTTCCGGCGTGGTGCCCTTCTGGCCGTGGATGATGATCAGTTCGCCTTTGCCGCCGGCCTGCTTGGCGATGTAGTCGCACACCGCCTGCGCCGAGGCGACACTGTTGGTGGCGATGAAGGTGTCGCCGGGCGCGCCGTCGGCGTTGCGGTCGACATTGACGACCGGGATGCCGGCAGCCTTGGCGGTCTTGGTCGGCACGGTGGCGGCTGTGGCGCCGGCCGGAATGTAGATCAGCGCGTCGATGTTCTGCGTGATCAGATCCTGGACCTGGCTGACCTGGGTCGCTGAATCGCCCTTGGCGTCGACGGTGACGATCTCGATGCCCTTCTCCTTGCCGTAGGCTTCGACCGACTGCTTGATCTGGTTGAAGAAGTCGGCCTGCAAATTGGCCACGGCGAGGCCGAGTTTCTTGGCCTCCTTGGCCGAGGCCATGTCGGTCAGCCCGAGCAGCGGAATGATGGCGGCAGCGGCGAGCAGCAGTGAACGTTTGGTCAGCATGTTTTTCCTCCGTTGATAGTCAAACTGTCCCGCCAGCGCACCGCGCCCCTTGGAACATCCCAGTTTCGGATCGACCGATCCGTCTATCGCCCGGACGCTCCGGGCGAATTCTCAATTGTGCCCCGTTCTCTATCGCGCCCTGCGCCGCCAGGTATCGCTGGCGACCGCCAGCGCGATCACCACGCCGATCACCACCTGCTGGATGAAGGGCGAGACGCCGAGCAGATTGAGCCCGTTGCGCAGCACGCCGATGATGAGCACGCCGACCGCGGTGCCGCCGATCGAGCCGACGCCGCCCGACAGGCTGGCGCCGCCGATCACCACCGCCGCGATGGTGTCGAGCTCATAGCCGAGGCCGGAACTCGGCTGCACCGAATCCAGCCGCGCGGCAAGCACAATGCCGGCAAGACCCGCAAGCACGCCGCAGATGGCGTAGACCCAGTTGGTCAGCGACTTCACCGGAATGCCGGAGAGCCGCGCCACCTCGGCGCTGCCGCCGATGGCGTAAAGGCTGCGGCCGGTGGCGCGGTAGTTGAGGAAGATGGCGAAGACGATCGCCAGCACCATCATCACCCCGACGGTGACCGACAGGAAGCCGAAATGGCGGATGATCGACAGGCTGGTGAACCAGTCGGGAAAGCCGACGATCTGCGAACCGTCGGTGATCATGTTGGCAAGGCCGCGCGCCACCGACATCATCGCCAGCGTCGCGATGAACGGCGGCAGCCGGGTGACGGTCACCAGCAGGCCGGACACCAGTCCGCAAAGGCCGGCGACGACCAGTGCTGCAACGACGCCGGCGGCAAGGCCGAGATTGAGATAGTCGGGGTGGGCGACGAAGCCCATCACCATGGCGGCCAGCGCCAGCACCGAGCCGACCGAGAGATCGATGCCGCCGATCAGGATCACCAGCGTCATGCCGATTGCCATGATGCCGAGCACGGTGATCTGGTCGAGTACGTTGAGGATGTTGCGCATGGTGAGGAACGTGTCGGTGGTCAACGTCAGCGCCAGGCAAAGCAGCAGCAGCCCGATCAGCGGCCCCATGGTTCCGGCAAACAGCGCCGAAAGCTTCGCGGCCGTCGCACCTTGAGTGCCGGGCGCGGCTTTCAACTCGCCAGCCTTCGACTCGCTTGCATCATTACTCACGGCCACTTCGTCTCCTCCGTCAGCGAAACGGCGATGGCCTGCCGTCCGCTCTTGTTCACCAGGCACCTCCCTGTGAACAATTTATCTTTGATATGCAATTTTGTTCAGCTAAACTGTTCATTAGAAAATTGTCAAGAGCCGTTGCGCCATTCGGCGAAGGTTTGCGCCACCGGGCGGTTTGTCCTAGGGAAGGCCAGGGGGCGGCGCTTTGCGGAAAAGATTTCCGAAATCTGCCGCGGGAGGGCAAAAGATGGCGACCGTCGAAAATGAGAAGGCCTCGCGCTTCCCCGATGCCGAGCTGAAGGCCCGCGCTGCCTGGCATTACTATGTCGAGGGCCTGACGCAGGAGCGCATCTCCGAGATTCTTGGCGTCGGCCGCATCAAGGTGCACCGGATCCTGTCGGCTGCCCGCGAGGAAGGCATCGTGCAGTTCCGCATTCGCGACAGTGTCGTCGAATGTGTGCAACTCGAGGAGAGCCTGAAGCAGCGCTTTGGGCTAAGCCAGGCGGTCGTGGTGCCGTCGGCCGCCGACCGCAGCAACGCGCCGCTGATGATCGGCCACGCGGCTGCCGCCTATCTCGCCGACAACGTCAATGCCGGCGACGTCATTGCGCTGGGCTGGGGCCGGACGCTGAAATTCGCCATCAACGAATTGCCGAGGCGGCCGATTGCCAGGACGACGGTCGTCTCGATGCTCGGCGGCCTCACCCACGCGCAGCCGCTCAACCCGACCGAAAGCGCCTGGGAGTTCGCCGAAAAGATCGGCGCTGAATGTTTCCTGCTGCCGGTGCCGGTCTATGCCGAC
This sequence comes from Mesorhizobium sp. M0802, assembly GCF_040320115.1. Taxonomy (NCBI): domain Bacteria; kingdom Pseudomonadati; phylum Pseudomonadota; class Alphaproteobacteria; order Hyphomicrobiales; family Phyllobacteriaceae; genus Mesorhizobium; species Mesorhizobium sp. M0802. The sequence goes on along the minus strand of NZ_JAMYOY010000024.1, from coordinate 38,956 downwards.
AAGCCGGAACAGCGCGATGCCTTCATGAGCCAGCGCAGCGTTCAGGATGTGGTCTTCCGCGCGCGCCGCGCCAACATCGCCGTGCTCAGCGTCGGCTCGTTTTCCAAGGACAGCCCGATCGCCAATTACGGCTTCATCAAACCGAGCGAACTCGAGGAATTGCAGGCGGCCGGCGCGGTCGGCGACCTCTTGTGCCATTTCATCGACGCCGAGGGCCACCCTGTCGACCATGAGGTCAACCGCCGCGTCTGCGCCTATCCGCTGCAGGATCTGTCCGATATTCCGAGCATCATCCTGGTGTCAGGCGGTCAGGAGAAGGTCGCCGTCATGCGCGCGGCGCTCGCCAACACCAGGATTACGGTGCTCATTACCGATGAAGATGCGGCCAAAGGCCTGCTCAACCGTTGAGCGCTGTCCGGCGTCGGTCAGAATTCGCAGGGCTCCGGACGACTGTCGTCCGACCAGTCGGCCAGTGCGATCGGCACGAATTTTCCCGCGACCGGTTTGCCGTCGTCCAGGTCCTTTGAGGCAACGCCTCTGCCGGTGAGAAAATTGATGTCGCAACCGCCCAGCGTCGTCTCGACCGAGCCGTCGGCTTTCTGCACATTCCAGTCCCAGTCGCGACTGTAGCCGGCGACAAGGAATTTACCGCCGCGCCAGACGATGGTCAGCGTTGTATCCCATGATTTGTTGGCGCCGCAGCCGAAGCACGAGGTGACGACAAGCGATCCCTTGCCCTTGCTTTCGAGCCCGAGAATACGGTCCTGCGTCAGCGCCTTTTTGACAAAGTCAGGCTTGCGCGAAGGATCGAGCTTTCCTTCGCCGGCAGCCAGATAGATCGAGAGATCCGCCAGCCCGCTGTCGGAATCCGCCGCGATCGCGGCCCGATCCATCCTGCCGTCATTGTCCATGTCGAGCGTGACCTCGAAGGGCGGCTCGTCCTGCGCACGCGCCGTCATCGGAGCTGCCGCAAGCGCGACAATCCAGGGCAGGGCGGCAAGGTGAAATACTGCTTTCATGAGCCCGATGAGTCTAGCATTGGCCGGGCAGGACGCAAAATCGGCAAGCTGGGCAGGTTGGGCATGGGAGCCTCACGCAGGCAAGCTGCGCTTGAACTCAGATCGCACCGAGCCGCGCGTGGATGTCGCGTGTCGCGTGATAGAGGTCGCGGTAGATCGCCTTGCGCGCCCGGTAAGCCGGCACCAGCGTCATATCCGGATCGACACGCCTGGCCGGCGCCGCCGCCATTGCCTTGGCGGCGTCTTCCGCCGAGGCGAACCAGCCGATCGCCGAAGCCGCCAGCATGGCCGCGCCAAGGGCCGCCGCCTCGTTGACCGGCGACACGAACAGCGGCCGCTCCAGCACGCTGGCCATGATCTTCATCAGCAGCGCCGAATTGGTGCCGCCGCCGGCGGCAATCATCTCTCCCGGCTTGCCGCCGCTTTCGGCCTCCATCGCCTCGCTGGCGATGGCCTGCTCCAAAGCGATGCCTTCCAGCGTGGCGCGGAAGAGATGCCTGGGCTCATGGTCGAGCGAAAGGCCAACAACGGCGCCGCGCGCCGCGCCATCCCAATAGGGGCTCATGACGCCGGCCCAATAGGGCATGACCAAAAGACCGTCGCCGCCGGCCGCAACATCGACCGCACCCTTCTCCAGTTCTGCCGCGGAAGACGCGCCGGTGGTGCGCACGATCCAGTCGACCAGTTGCATGCCCGAGCGCAGCACGGTTTCCAGCATGAAGCCCGAGCCGGTGGGCGAGACAAGCGTGCGAAACGCGTCCGATGTGGTGACCGTGCCGGAATAGCAGCCGCTGACGACGCCGGAGCCGAGCGAGAGATAGCTCTTGCCGGCACCATAGACGCCCATGCCGAGACCCATGGCCTGGCCATCGCCGGCGCCGGCGACAATTGGCGTGCCCGCTTTGAGGCCAGTCAGCTGGGCAATGCTTTCGGCAAGGCCGCCGCAGATTTCGCCTGGGCCGATCAGCGCCGGCAACTGCCGTGGCTGCAGCCCTGCAGCCGCGACAAGCTCAGGGTGCCATTCGCCTGTCGCGACATCGAGCAAGCCGAGCGGGTCGGCACTTGCCGTGCTGGTAACCAGCCGTGCGGTCAGCCGGTGAACGAAGAAGCCATGAACATCGACCAGGGCGGCGGCGTTGGCCAGCACCTGCGGCTGGTGTTCGGCCAGCCAGGCGATGGCATAGAGCGCCGGCGTCGGATCCGGCGGCTTGCCGCTCCAGTCGCGGATCGTCTCGCGGCCAAGCTCGGCCGACAGCCTGGCGACTTGAGGCCGGGCGCGCTCGTCAAGCCACAGGATCGCCGGGATGAGCGGCGTGCCGGCCTGATCGATCAGGGTGAAGGTCTCGCGCTGATGGGCTATGGCAATTGCCGCCACGCGCGCGGCGCCGACCTTGTCGGCAACCTGCTTCAGCGCACTGATGAGGGCTGCCCACCAATGTTCGGCATCCTGCTCGAAATGGCCGGGCTTCGGATTGGCCAGCGGATAGGCCTCGCGCGCCTGGAACAGCTCCGCGCCGTCGCGGGTGAAGGCGATTGCCTTCACCGCCGTCGTCGAGGCATCGATCCCGATAACGACATCGTCCATCACAGGGAGATCCCGAAGGTTCAGGCGGCGTTGGTCACAAACTGTCCGTCCGACTGGTCGAGACGGCGGCGGATCTGCGTTATCACCATCGAATCGTCGGGTACACAATTTTCATAGGTGAGGAAGTCGCCGGTCTTGACCGGCTTGACCACCTTGGCGCGTTCGGCAATCCCGAGCGGCAGCGCGCCCTTGGCGCGGGCGTCCTCCCAGGTCATGGCGAAGCCGCGATAGTCGTTCTCGCCGATCATGCCGAGCGATTGGCCCGCGCCGAGATCGCTTTTGGCCACCGCCACCGCTTCGGCGACCGGATGGTCGAGCGGCTCCATGTCGGCGCGTTTGTAGACCACGGCGCGAGCCGCCGACAGTGGCACTTCAAGGCTTGTCAGGTGATAGGGACGGTAGATCGTGAAATAGGGGCCCTTGCCGACCTTGAGGTCGACCATGCGCTCCAGCACGCGCGGATGCCTCGTTTCGATGATGCAGAACACGCCGGGCGCCACGCCCTTGCCGATGGAATAGTCGACCACGCCCTTGCGGTGCAGCACGCCGCCATCCTCGCGCGGGCAAAGCACGCTGGCCAGTTCCTCCAGCGTCGCCGTCGGGCCGTGCATGCCCGGCACGTCGGGCACCAGCCCGGTGGCGTTGGCGATAGCCACCATCTCGATCGCCGTCTTGGAACCGTCGACGAACTCGACCAGCATGCGCGCATTCATGTTGCGCTCGGCCGCTTCCTTCTCGTAGTCGGCGGGCATGGCGTCGATCTTGAGCGGGTTGTTTTTGCCCTTGCCGGCGGCGATGATGTTGAAGCCGAGGCTCTTGGCGAAGCCGATGATCTCCAGCGTGCAGGCGGGTTCGTCGCCGGCCGCACCGGTGTAGACCACGCCGGCCTTGCGCGCTTCCTCCTTGAGGAAGCGGCCGATCGTAATGTCCGCCTCGACATTGAGCATAACGATGTGCTTGCCGTTCTTCATCACTTCGAGCGCAAACAGCGTGCCGATGTTGGGATTGCCTGTCGCGTCGATGATGACATCAATGCGGCCGGCCGCGGCCAGCGCATGCAGATCTTCGGTGACAGCGATCTTGCCGGCCTCGATGGCGCGGTCGATGGCAGAGGCGTTCGCAGCCTGGACGATGCCGGAGCGGTCATAGCCGGCGAGCAGTGCGGCATCGATCGCCGCTTGCGGCCGCACCTCGGAAATGGCACCGATCCGCATGCCCGGCATCAGCGCCACCTGGACGACGATGTCGGTGCCCATCTGCCCGGCGCCGGCGAGTCCGATGGTGATAGGCCCTTGGGCTTCAGCGCGCTGCAGAAGTTCCGCTGCAAATTGCGGATGGGCCATATCGCTTCCTCCAGTCATGACGCGCCGCAGCGTCAAATCATCATTTTGAACATTCCTATTTCCATTTGAAAAATATTTCAACCCGCAAATCGGAGAATGGCTGCAGGGCCAAATCTCCCACGGAGGATTCGTGGGGTGACAGCTTCATGCTGGGCTTGATCTCAGCCGATCTCTAGGAAAGGCTTGCCGAGCAGGTCGGGCACGACATCGATGCCGAGGCCGGGCCCGTCGGGAATGCCCATGTGGCTGCCGGTGACCGGTGGGGCGTTGGAGGCCGTGCGCACCGTCACCCACTCATGGAAGGCGATGGCGTGCAGCCGGCGTTCTTCCGGCGTCGACAGCGACAGATGCGCCATCGCCGCCGTGTCGATCTCGGCGCCGCCCGTATCCTCGACGGTGATCATGAAACCGAGATCGACGGCGACGTCGCGGATTTGCCTTGTCCTGGTTACGCCGCCAAGCCGCGAGATCTTCAGCGTCAGCCCGTCGGCGGCGCCCAGGCGATGGATTTCCAGCATCGCCTCGAGCGAGATGACGCTCTCGTCCAGCACCATCGGCTTGTCGAGCATGCGGCGCACCGACATGTTCTCCTCGATCGTCGTGCAGGGCTGCTCGAACGTGTAGTCGATGCCGCGCGTTGCATCGGCGAACTGCCGCGCCTGGTAGGGTGTCCAGCCGGCATTGGCGTCGCAGAAAATCACCGTGCCTTTCGGCACGGCCGAAGCGACTGCGCTCACCCGCTCGATGTCTTCATGCACATTGCCGCCGACCTTGACCTGCAGCCGGCGGCAGCCCTGGGCGATGATCCTTTTGGCCAGTGCCGCCATCTGGTCGAGCGTGCCGTGGGTGACGACGCGGTAGGTCTCCGCCATGTCGCTCTCGCGGCCGCCAAGCATGGTCACCAGCGGCACGTCGGCGGCCCGGGCCGCCAGATCCCAGCAGGCCATGTCGAGTGCCGACTTGATGTAGGGATGCCCCTTGAACACCGTATCCATCAATCGGCCGATGCCGGCGAGGCCACGCGGGTCCTGGCCGATCAGGTGCGGCGCGATCTCGACCACGCCCGCGCGCGTTCCCGCCGGAAAGGCGGCCGAATAGAAATTGCCGAGCGGCGCCATCTCGCCCCAGCCGGTTACGCCGCTGTCGGAGGTGATGGCGACGATCACCGCATCGAAGCAGTCTGCAACCCGCCCCTTGGACATGCGGTAGGGCCCGTCCACGAAGGGCTGCACGACGCGATAGGCCTTGATGGTTTTGATCTGCACTTGTCTGTCCGTTGTCTCTAGGCGTTGAGGAGGGTCAGCCCTTCGATGTTCCGCTGATCGAGGCCACGCGCATAGGCAAGCAGCTCTTCGAAATCGAGGTCGATATGCTCGCGCGCATGGCGCTGGGCAGCGCGCATGTCGGCGCCCTTCAAGAGCCGCACATAGGTTTCGTGGAGATCTTCGGCCGGCACCGGCTCGTTGCGGGCCCGCTGGTGCAGGGCAAAGTACATCTGCAGCCGGCTGGTCAGCCGCTGCCAGGTTTCCAGCAGCACCGAATTGTCGGCCCATTCATAGATCAGCCCGTGCAATTGCAGCGCGGTCTCGATCTGGCGGGTGGTGTCGCGCGCGCGCGTCGCCTGCTTCACTGCCTCGTGCCGGCGGTCGAGTTCGTCGAAGAAGCGCTGGTCGCGCAGCTTCCATGTCCGCTCGATGGCGAATTCATCGAGCACCTTGTTCAGCGAGTAGGCGTCGTCAATGTCCTTGGCGGTGACATCGATGACGAAGGTGCCGGCATAGGGAATGCTGGTCAGGATGCCTTCCTGCACCAGCTCGCGCATAGCTTCGCGCAAAGGCGCGCGGCTGACCCGCATCTGCTCGGCGATCCTCAGCTCGCTCAGCTTTTGGCCGGGTTCCAGCTGGCCGATCAGGATCGCCCGCCGCAACAGCGCAACGATCTCGGCTCGGCGTGTCGTATCCGCGATCGGATTGAAGTCCAGCTTGGCCATTCCGTCACTCCAGTGAGAGCCGGAAACAGACAAGCAGATTGTCGACAATCCTACAATATATTCCGGATTCTTGTGCCTTGCGGTTACCCAAAAACGGCGTGCGGCGCTCCATAAAAAAACGGCGCCCTCGGCGTGGAAGCCGAAGGCGCCGCAGGACCGGGGCTGATGGGGGTTATCAGCTGGCCGGTTTCTCCTGGGGCAACGGCGAGATCGGCATTCCTGGTCCGATCTTCTGCAGATTGCCCGTTATCACCTGGTCGCCTTCGGCAACGCCGCTGAGGACCGCCACAAGGTCGCCGCTGGTCGCGCCAAGCGAGACGATGCGCTGGTCGACCGTGTTGCCCTTGCCGACGACATAGACATATTTGCCGAGCTGGCTCGAACCCAGCGCCACCTGCGGCACCATCAGCGCGTCGGGCAGCTGCTTGATGTGCAGCCGCACGCGGACATACTGGCCCGGCAGCAGCGAGAACTTCGCATTGCCGATGGTGGCGCGCGCCGTAATCGTGCCGGTCGAGTGGTCGACCGTGTTGTCGATGAAGGTGAGTTCGCCCTTCTGGCTGGCTTCGGTCTCGCCGGGCAGCAGCACCTCGACCTCGATCGGGCCGGCGGCGCGGGCCTGTTCGATTTCGGCCAGGTCCGTCTCGCTCGGATTGAAGGTGACGTAGATCGGGTCGAGCTGCACCAGCGTGTTCAGCACCGTGCCGGCGACGCTGACCAGCGTGCCGACCGAAGCCTGGTTGCGGCCGACGCGGCCGGCAAACGGAGCGTGGATTTCGGCGTAGCTCAAATTGAGCTCGGCCGTCCGCACCGCCGCCTGGTTGACGGCAAGCGACGCTTCGGCCTGGCGCAAGGTGCTCGTGCGCTGGTCGAACCCGTCCTTGGCGAGATAACCGCTCTTGGCGAGTTCGGAGCCGCGGCCGAGATTGGAGCGTGCATAGTCGAGGCTCGCCTGGTCGCGCTGCACTTCGGCCTTGGCCTGGTCGAGAGCCGCCTTGAAGTCGTCGGGCGAGATCTTGTAGAGCAGATCACCCTGGCGCACATCGGCGCCGTCCTCAGCCGTCTGCTCCTGCAGATAGCCGGGCACGCGGGCCTGCAAGGTGACGCTGCGGATCGCCTCGATGCGGGCGGCGTAGTCGAGATAGATCGGGATCGTCTTCTTGACCACGCTCGTCACCGGCACCGGCATGACGAATGCCGCAGGTGCTGCCGTCGCTGCCGCCGTGCCGGCATTGAGGCTGAGATTGCCCATGTCGAGGAAGTGGACGCTTGCCACCGAGATCGCTCCCAGGGCGACGGCCGTTCCCAAAGCTATTTTCCATTTACGCATTTTGGTCTCCAATTCTATTCGGCTGCTTCGGCCAGGCGCATCGGCGCTGGTTCGGCAGTCGGTTCATTATTGTCTTGGTCATGAGCAGCGTTGCGTTCGCTGCGCACGCGGCGTTCGCGCAGCTGTTCGATGACCGCGTAGAAGACCGGCACGAAGACCAGCGACAGGATGGTCGCCGCGACCATGCCGCCAAACACGGTGGTGCCGATCGACTGCCGGCTTGCCGCACCCGCACCCGTCGCAAACATCAGCGGCAGCACGCCGAGGATGAAGGCGAAGGCCGTCATCAGGATCGGCCGCAGCCTCAGCCGCGCGGCTTCCATCGCCGCGTCGACAATGCTCAAGCCTTCCTCGCGCCGCCGCCTTGCAAACTCGACGATCAGGATCGCGTTCTTGGCGGCGAGGCCGATCAGCATGACGAAGCCGATCTGCGAGTAGACGTCGATCTGCATGCCGCGCAGGAACAGGGCTGCGAAGGCGCCGAACAGGGCCAGTGGCACCGCCAGCAGCACCATGAACGGCATCGCCCAGCTCTCATACTGCATCGCCAGGATCAGGAAGACGAAGACGATGGCGAGGCCGAAGACGACCGACGCGATCGATCCTGCCTTGAGCTCCTGGAAGGTGATGCCGGTCCATTCGAAGCCGAAATCCCTGGGCAAAGCGGTGGCGGCGGCCCGTTCCATCGCGGCAACCGCCTGGCCCGACGAGAAGCCGGGGGCTGCGCCGCCATTGATCGTGGCCGAGGCGTTGTTGTTGTAGTGCGGCACGGTTTCCGGGCCGACGAACGGCACCAGTTTGCCCAGTGTGCTCAGCGGCACCATGCCGCCGGAGGCGTTGCGCACATAGAGCCGCGAAAGGTCGCCTGCGTCGGCACGTGCATCCTTGTCGGCCTGGATGGTCACCCGGAAGGTGCGGCCGAACAGGTTGAAGTCGTTGACGTAGAGCGAGCCGAGATAGATCTGCAGCGTGTTGAAGACGTCGGGCAGGTTGAGGCCGAGCAGTTTGGCCTTGCTGCGGTCGAGGTCGTAGTTGAACTGCGGCGTCGAGGTCGAGAACGGCGAGAACAGCTGCTGCGGGTTGATTTCCGGCTGCTTGCGCGCCTCGGCGATCACGGCTTGCGTCGCGTCGTTGAGGGCTGAACTGCCGCGCCCGGTGAGATCCTCGACGACGAATTCGAAGCCGCCCGTGGTGCCGATACCCGGGATCGAAGGCGGATCGAAGGACAGCGCGAAGGCTTCCGGAATCTGCATCAGCTTGCCGCGCACGTCGGCGACGAGCTTCGACGCGCTCTGGTCGGGGCCGCGCTCTTCCCACGGCTTCAGGATGGCGAACTCGACAGCCGAGTTCGACTGCGCCGCACTGGTCAGGAAGTTCAGGCCGCTGATCGAACCGACAATCTCGACTCCGGGCGTAGCTTGGAGGATGTCGCGCGCCTTCTGGGCCACCGCGTCGGTGCGCTCCAGCGAGGCGCCGTCAGGCAGCTGGATGACGACGAAGAAGTAACCCTGGTCCTCGACCGGAAGGAAGGTCGAGGGCAGCTTCTGCCAGACGAAGTAGGTGGCCACCAGGCCGGCCGCGAACAGACCGAGCATGATCCAGCGCAGCCGGATGAGGATACGCACGCCGTGCGCATAGGCATGCGACAGTCTCTCGAAGCCCGTGTTGAACCAGCGGAATGGGGCGAACTGCGTCTCGCCGCGATGGCGCAGGAAGGCGGCACTCAGCGCCGGGCTGAGCGTCAGCGAGTTGAAGGCGGATATGCCGACCGAAATCGCCACCGTCAGCGCGAACTGATTGTAGAGCTTGCCGGAGACGCCAGGAATGAAGGCGACGGGCACGAAGACGGCCATCAGCACCGCGGTGGTGGCGATGATCGGTCCGGTGACCTCGGCCATCGCGGCCTTGGTCGCCGCCAGCGGTTTGAGGCCCGCCTCCAATTGTCGCTCGACATTTTCGACCACCACGATGGCGTCGTCGACGACGAGGCCGATGGCCAGCACCATGCCGAGCAGGGAGAGCATGTTGAGCGAGAAGCCCATCATTTCCATGACGACCATCGTCGCCACCAGCGACACCGGAATGGCGATGGTCGGGATGATCGTCGTGCGCCAGCTCTGCAGGAAGATGAACACCACGGCCACGACCAGCACCAGCGCTTCGCCAAGCGTGATCAGCACGTCATGCATCGATGCCGACACGAAGCGCGTGGTGTCGTAGTGCATGGCGTAGCTGACGCCCTTGGGGAAACGGGCCGACAGTTCCTGCATCTTGTCCTTGACGTGCTGCTGCAGATCGAGCGCGTTGGAACCGGGCATCTGGTAGACGGCCAGCACCACCGTCGGGTCCTTGCCGAAGAAGGCCGACGACGAATATTGCAGCGCGCCGAGCTCGATGCGGGCGACGTCGCGCAGTCGCACCAGCGAGCCGGTGCCGGTGTTGGCGCGCACGACGATGTCGCCGAACTCCTTGGGGTCGCTCAGGCGGCCGACGGCGTTGACCTGCATCTCGAAGGCGGTGCCGGCGGGCGCCGGCGACTGGCCGATCTTGCCGGCCGCCACCTGGACGTTCTGTTCCGAGATGGCGTTCTGGACATCGACGGCGGTGATGCCAAGATTGGCGAGCTTGTCCGGGTCGAGCCAGACGCGCATCGAATAGCGGCGCTCGCCGAATATCTGGACGTCGCCGACGCCAGGCAGCCGCTTCAGCGGATCGACGACCTGCAGATAGGCGAGGTTGCTCAGCGCCACCGGATCGACCGAACTGTCGGGCGAGGTCAGGTTGACGATGAGGACGAAATTCGGGTTCTGCTTCTTGATCGTCACGCCGCCCTGGTTGACGATCGCCGGCAGCGACGAGGCCGCTTGCGAGACGCGGTTCTGGACGTCGACGGCCGCGGTGCTCAAGGAATAGCCGACATCGAAGGTGATGGTGATGGTCGAGGAGCCGTCATTGGAGCTCGACGACGACATGTAGGTCATACCTTCGACGCCGTTGATCTGCTGCTCCAGCGGCGTAGTCACCGTATCGGCGACCACTTGCGCGCTGGCGCCCGGATAATGGGCGCTGACCACGACCTGCGGCGGCGTGATGTCGGGAAACTGCGAAACCGGCAAAAGGAAATAACAAATCGTCCCGGCGAGCACCATGATGATGGCGATGGCCGAGGCGAAGATCGGACGATGGATGAAAAAGTTTACCACGACACGCAAACCTCTTTAGAAGAACCGGCCTCTTTAAAAGAATGGGCAGACCGGGACAGCCGCCTGCTGCGCACCGAACCCGGGTCCTGCAAAAAATACGAAGACGGCGCCGCGCCGCTGAGGCCCTGCTCATCGGCAACGGTCCTCAGCATCGCTTCGAAGGCGCGCGGGTTGACGCGGTCCGCTTTCATCACCAGCCGGATCATCGGATCCCGGATGGCTTCATCGATGGTCAAATCCTTGCGCTGCGACATTGGAGCGTCTCCATTCCAGCGGCCCGCATCGGACGATCGCGAACCGGTTTTCATCTCTTCACCGGCCGGAGCCGCATGACCTGCAATTTTCACCCTTTGTGATCTGGCAGGACCAGTTCACGGCCTTGTTATTGACGGAAGGCCACATAGGTGTTACCAGTAAGTAACATTCGGATAGTTACAGACCGGTAACACCCTAGTCAAGAGGTGAACCGAATTTTTAGGGAGACAAGGAGACTGCGATGGCAGACGGCATTACCGATCGCGTGCGCCCCCGGGACCGAATCCTGGAGACGGCGCAGGACATGTTTCACAAGCATGGCATCAAGGGCGTCGGTGTCGACGCCATCACGGAAGCCGCCGGCACCAACAAGATGACGCTCTACCGTCATTTTGAGTCGAAGGACGAACTGATCGTCCAATGCCTGCGCGCGTCGGCGGCTAAAGGCGCCGCGATGTGGGACCAATTCGAGGCTGAGCATCCCGGCGACAAGCTCGCCCAGTTGCATGCCTGGATTCGCATGGCCGCTGCTTGCCTGGCGGCTGACGGTCGCGGCTGCGACATGGCCAATGCCGCCGCCGAATTGACCGAGCCGGACCATCCCGCCAGGAGCGTGATCAAGGAGCTCAAGAGCGCTCAGCGCGATCGCCTCGTTGCGCTGTGCCGGGATGCGGGCATCGGTCAGGCCGAGCTTCTGGCCGATACGCTGTCGCTGCTGTTCGAAGGGGCGCGCGTCAGCGTGCAGACCATGGGCTGCCAGGGCCCCAGCACGCAGTTCGTGCGCATGGCTGAAGGCCTGATCAGCTCTTTCAGGGCGCGCTGAATTCCAGCTTTCGGAGTTGAGGAGTCCCCATCATCCGGCGGGGCTTTTGGCTATTCTCCGAACTTGCCCGTCAACTCTAATTTAGATTCATTTGAGAATGAAAAAAGCCCGCTGCCGGGAGGAGGTGGCAGCGGGCTCGATTTCGAACGAGATGCGGGAGGAGGTGCACCGCGCTCAGCGTCGGCATCGCATCTGGGAGGAGTAGATGGCCGACACCCAGATGAGTACGGGTTGCCCAATGATTCGGCAACAATGAAAGTTGCATGGCTGCTGTGCAGATTTGCGGCATCTACCCCGACTTGTCGTACAAATCGGAGAAACCGCCACGGCGCGACTTCACTGCACCGGCACGTTTTCCTTGAAGATCAGCCGTGGCTCGATGAACTTCTTCGTCAGGTAGGGCGCGGCGGACGCGATCGAGCCGAGCAGGCGGATCACAGATTGCTCCGCGATCAGCCGCGCATTCTGGTCGATGACGACATCGGCGAGGTCGTCGACGAGATAGCCGCGCGTTTCCTTGGTCAGGTCGTGGCAGATGAAGACCGGCTTCTTCTTTGGCTTGGCCTCGAGCAGCGCTCTCGCCACACCTGAGCGCCCGGCGCCGACGCAATAGATGCCGAGCAGTTCCGGCTCGTTGTGCAGCGCCTGCATCGTTGCGGTGTAGCTGCCCTCCGGTTCGTCATTGATCTCGACCGCACTCGAGACCGTGAGATTGGGGAATTCCTCTGTCAGCACCGACCGAAAGCCCATCTCGCGCTCCTCGTGCCCGCGATAGGAACGCGAGCCGACGACCATCGCCAGATGACCCTGGCGGCCATTGAGGAAGCGCCCCATCAACAGCGCCGCCGTGCGTCCGGCAACCCGGTTGTCGATGCCGACATAGGCCGAACGCGGGGCGGCTGGAACGTCGGAGACCAGCGTGACAAGGCGGATGCCTGCCTCGACCACATCGCGCAATATGTTGCGCGTTCGCGGATGATCGACGGCAATGACGCCGACGCCATTGGCCTTCAGCGACAGATTTTCAACCGCCGCCTGCAGCGCTGCCGGCGAGATGCCGCCGAGATTGTGGATCCGGCACGAGGCGACCAGCGGCAGGCGCCCCGCATAGTCCTCGATGTGCCCGGCGAGGTCGATCATGAAACCGTTGGCGCCGATCGGCAGGAAGAATTCAAGATGCGCCGGCCGCGACGGCAGCGTCACCTGATCGACCACCGGCAAATAGCCGAGCTGCTTGGCCGCCTCCATCACCCGTTGGCGGTTGGCGGCGCTCGCGCCGGCCCGGTTGTTCAGAACCCGGTCGACGGTCGCGGTCGACAGGCCGCAGCTCCTGGCTATGTCGGCAACGGTGGCTTTCATGGCTGTAGTCATAGAGCATGATCCCGAAAAGTGGGAACCGGTTTTCTCGGACAAACGGGAACCGTTTTGTCAAAAGGTCATGCTCTACAACGAGTTAGAGCGGATGCGTTTCCGTGCCAGACGGCGCGAAGACGGTTCAGCCGTGCGATGGCCCGCCTTCGATGATGGCGTCGCGGATCTCCTTGTCGGACATCCCGGTGATGATGCGTTCGACCTCGGCCACGCTGGTCTTCTTCGGGTCGATGTCGTCGGCCACCACCTTGCCCCGGCGCATGACGACGATGCGGTCAACCACCTGGAAGACATGGTGGATGTTGTGGGCGATGAAGATGCAGGAATGCCCGGAATCGCGCGCGTTGCGCACGAAGCTCAGCACGCCTTGCGTCTCGGCGACGCCGAGATTGTTGGTCGGCTCGTCGAGGATGATCAGGTCGCTGTCGAAGTGCATGGCGCGCGCGATGGCGACGGCCTGCCGCTCGCCGCCGGACAGGGAGCCGATCGGCGTCGTCGGCGGGATGTTCTTGGAGATGCCGACCTGTTTCAACAGGTCGCGGGCGACATTGTTCATCGCCTCCTGGTCCATGCGGTTCAAAAAGCGCGGCGGTTTGATCGGCTCGCGGCCGAGGAACAGGTTGCGCGCGATCGACAGCTGCGTCACCAGTGCCGAATCCTGGTAGATCGTCTCGATGCCGTGCGCGATGGCGTCGCTGGTGCTGCGCAGATTGACCTTCTTGCCGCGGATGAAAATGTCGCCGCTGGTCAGCGGCACCGCCCCCGACAACACCTTGATCAGCGTCGATTTGCCGGCGCCATTGTCGCCGAGCAGGCCGACGATCTCCCTTTCGTTGACATGAAAATTGGCGTCTTCGAGCGCCTGCACGCGCCCGTAGGACTTTTTGATGTTGGACATGCGGATGAGCGGTTCAGCCATGGTTCTAGGTCCCTGCCTGATGCCGGCGTTCCAGCCATGAGTGCAGCGCCATCATGCCGAGGATGATGGCGCCGATGAAGATGTTGTAGGCCAGCCCGGGCACGCCGATCAGCACGATGCCGTTGCGCATGACGCGCAGGATGAGGATGCCGAGCACCGTGCCGATGATGGTGCCGCGCCCCCCGGTCAGCGCCGTGCCGCCGATCACCACCATGGCGATGACTTCGAGCTCGTAGCCGGTGCCGCTGTTGGGGTTGGCGGCCGACGTGCGCAGCGACGAGATGACGCCGGCAAGCGAAGCCATCACCGACGACAGCACGAACAGGCCGATCTTGACGCCGCTGACGTTGACGCCGCGCGCCCTTGCGGCGCCTGGATTGCCGCCGGCTGCCTGGATCCAGTTGCCGGTCCGGCTTTGCGTCAGCACGTAGCCCAGTGCGATGGCCGCCGCGATGAACCAGAAGAGCGACATGTAGATGCGGAACGGGCCGATGAAGAAATCACCGACCAGCGCTTCGGCCAGCCAGCTGCCCTCGGCGCTCCACGTCCGCTGCGGAAAGCCGTCGGTGACGAACAGCGCGGTGCCGCGCACCACCAGCAGCATGCCGAGCGTCACCAGGAAGGATGGGATTTTCAGCTGCGTGACGAACCAGCCATTGACCAGGCCGATGAAGGCCGCGATCAGCAGCGCGGCGAGGAAGCCGACCTCCAGCGAGGTCAGGCCGCTGTTGAACAGCGTCCACATCAGCACCGGCGAAAAGCCGAACAGCGAGCCGACCGACAGATCGAATTCACCCGACGTCATCAACAGCGTCATCGCCAGCGCGATCAGCCCGAGCTCGACGGTGAAGGCCAGCGTGTTGGAGATGTTCTGCGGCGACAGGAAATCGTGGTTGATGCTCCAGAACACCGCGATTTCGACGATGAGCAGAACGAAGGGCCCGAATTCCGGCCTCGCGATCAGGCGTTGGATGAGCGAACGGTTTTCCACTGATAACCTGCGACAGGAAGGGGAAGGCTGAGCCCAGCGCGCAACGCGAAGGGCTCGGCGAAAGACAGTCGCGACCGCGGCTGCGGCCGCGACTGTTGAAGGTCTGGGTTATTTACCGGACAGGATGTCGTCGTAGACCTGCGCGGTGTCCTTTTCATAGAGCGCGCCGGTGATGACGTTGAAGCCCGGGGGAATGCCTGACGCCGCCATGTTGGCCAGCGACAGCGCGACATAGCTGGTCGCCTGCGGGTCCTGCCACTGGCCGGCATTGACGTAGCCGGTCAGCACTTCCTGGGTGGTGTCGAGCGAGTTGCCCCAGCCGACGACCGGGATTTCGCCCGGCTTGATGCCGGCCTGGTCGAACACCCGCTTGATCGAGCCGGTGACCAGATCGCCGAGGCCGATGATTGCCTTGACCTTGGCCTTGTTCGCGGTGAGATAGTCGACCATGCGGTTGATGGCTTCGGCCTGGTCGAGCGTCGCTTCGGTGATCTCATAGGTGATCCCCAGCGGTTCGAAGACGCTCTTGATGCCTTCCTCTTCCTGGACGCCGTAGGTGGCGCCGGGGATTTCGACCGGCATCCAGACGAAGTCGCCCTTCTTCACCAGACCCTTGTCGACCAGATATTGCGCCCAGTGCTTGCCGAAGGTGACGTTGTCGCCGCCGACATAGGCGTCGAAGCTTGCCTTGGGATCGGGCGTGTTGAAGTTGATGATCGGGATCTTGGCGGTGTTGGCTTCCTTGGCGATTTCGATCAGGCTGCCCGGATCGGGGCTGGTGGTGACGATGCCGTCGGCCTTGGCCGAGATCGCGGCGCGCACGGCCTCCTGCTGCGAGGCAACGTCGCCATTGTGGAACGAAGTGTTGACGGTGTTGCCGGTGTCCTTCGCCCATTGCTTGGCGCCGGCCAGGAAGTAGGTCCATACCGGGTCGGCCGGGCCGCCATGCGAAATCCAGTAGAACGTCTTGGCCTGTGCCGCCGCCGGAACGGCCAGCGCCACAATCAAGCCAAGCACGAGTAATCGTAGCCTCGTCAGCATTTGCTTTCCTCCCATGTTGAAAAACGACCTCCACGTCCGGCGATGATCCGGGCCATGCCCTTGATCCTCTCCTCCTGCCAGCGCCGACCCGGATGCGCAGAGCATCTTCTTTTGCGGCCGATGGCAAGCCTCTATCCGCCCAATGGATGGTGGCGCGATGCAACGCGCCATCATCGATCCCATCAGATCGCATCAGTTAGAGGGCAATTCCAGGAAAAGTGTGAAACGGTTTTCCGTCCGGAATTGCGTCAACCATGAGATAGAGATATTTCCCGGCAAGCAGGCGGGGCTTAAACTCAGGCGCGCGGATTTTCCTGGAAGCGCTCGGCCTGGCGGTTGGGCAGCACCTTGGCCAGCCGGTCGAGCGCGAGCGCCAGCACCATCACCGCGCCGATCACGAAGGGGCTCCATGCGGCGTCGATGCCGAACAGGGTCACGCCGCTCAAGATGACCTGGACGATCAGCATGCCGATCACCGCACCGAAGACGGTGCCGCGCCCGCCGGAAAGCGAGGTGCCGCCGATGATCGCCGCGGCAATCGCCATCAGCACGAAACCGCCGCCTTGGTCGACGTCGGTAACGGGAGAGCCAAGCCACAGCGCGCCCGCCAGCCCCGAGACGACGCCCATCAGCACCAGCGTCTGCAGCCGCACAGCACCTGTCGGGATGCCGGCATAGAGCGCCGCCTGCGGATTGCTGCCGACGGCCTGGATCCGGTAGCCGAAGCGGCTGCGGTGAAGCACGAGGTGCATCACCACCGCCATTGCGACGAAGACAAAGACAGCCGTCGGCACAAGGCCGAACAGCTTGCCGTGAACGATCTCAAAGAAGTCGCCGCCTGGGCTGGCCGGAGCTGTCGCTTGCATCTTGACGGCCACCGCCGCCAGGCCCCGGAACATTGCAAAGGTGCCCAGCGTAACGACGATGGCCGGCAGTCGCAGCGCCACCACCAGCAGGCCGTTGACGAGGCCGAGCCCGGCGCCGAGCAGCACGCCGGCAAGGGCGGCAAGCCACGGGTCGATGCCGGCGGCCAGAAGGAATGCGGTGAGAAGGGCCGCGAGATGGAATATCCAGCCGACGGAAAGGTCGATCTCGCGGAGTGCGAGCACGAACACCATGCCGATCGCCAGCATGCCGGGATACGCAGCGGTTTCCAGCAACGACAGCACATTGGCCTCGTCGAGGAAATCCGGCCGGGCAAAGCCTGTAATCGCCACAAGGACAACGAGCCCGATGAGCGGCCTGAGTTCGACGGGCAGGCGAAGGCTGCGCTTCGGGTGGGCAGCCGAACCGGCAAGCTGTAGCATGGGATCCAATCGTGTCATGCCATGGCTCCCACGAGTTTCTTTTTCGGCCGCTCCGCCTCCGGCATCTCGCCGGTGGTGGTCAGTTGCAGCACTGTCCTTCGCTTCATCTCGGCGCCGGACAGCTCGCCGGCGACCCGGCCGCGGTGGAAGACAAGGACGCGGTTGCTGAGGTTGGTCAGTTCGGACGGCTCGACCGAACGCAGCAAAACGATACAGCCATTGGCTGCCATCTGCCGGATCAGCGCATAGATCTTGCGCTTGGCAGCCGCCTCGATACCGCCAGCCGGATTGTCTAGGAGCAGCACTTGCGGCGCCGTCTCCAGCCATTTGGCGATTACGATCTTCTGCTGATCGCCGGCCAGCAGCGAATTCACCGGCGCGTCCGGCAGGCCCTTGATGCGCAGCGCATCGATCTGCCTTGCGGCGGCGGCGAGCGCGGCCTTGGGCGAGTAGCGGCGCGACCCCCAGTTGCGGGCGCCGGTAGCGATGTTGCCTATGTTGAAGGCCAGCGACCGGTCGGGCATCAGGCCGTTGCACAGGCGGTTGGCCGGCACCAGGCCGATGCCGCGCCGCGCCGCTTCGGTCGGATTTCCAGGCAAGCCGTAGCCGTCGGGGAGCCGCACCCTGCCGCTTTGCGCCTTGCGCAGGCCAAACAGCATCTCGAACAGGTGTTCAACGCCTGACCCCTCAAGCCCGGCCAAGCCGAGGATCTCGCCGGAGCGGGCGGTGAAGCTGACGCCGGAAATCCGGCCGCCGCTCAGACCCTCCACCGTGATCCGCGGCCTTATCGTGCTGGCATTGGCCGGCAGTGCAGGCGGGAACAGGCTGCCGCGCTGCTGGCCGATCATGGCGTCGATCACATCGGCTTCGCTCAACGCCGAGCGCTCACTTGTCAGCACGTCACGGCCGTTGCGCATCACGGTGACCTGGTCTGCGATCGCAAACACATCCTCCAGCCGGTGCGAGACATAGAGCACGCTCGTGCCCTTGGCCTTGAGGTCACTTAGTACGGTGAACAGGTGCTCGGTCTGGCGCCGGTCGAGCGCAGAATTCGGTTCATCGAGGATCAGCAGCCTCGGGCCTTCCAGAATTGCGCGGCCGAGTTCGACATATTGCCGTTCGCCCATGCCGAGTTGTCCCACAGGAGCGTGGACATCGACGTCGAGCTTGAGTTGCCGAAGCAAGGTGCGGCTGCGTGCCTCCATCTCGCGCCTGGAGACGAAGCCATTGCGCAACGGCTCGCGATTGACGAACAGATTGGCCAGCACCGAGCGGTCGGCAAACAGGCTGAGCCCCTGGTGGACGACGCCGAAGCTGTGCTTGCGTGCAGCGATCGGGCTGTCGACGGTGACCATCTGGTCGCCGACGCGGATGGTGCCGCTGTTGGGCCGGAGCACGCCGGCAAGCACCTTTACCAGCGTCGACTTTCCGGCGCCGCTTTCACCGACGACAGCATGGATGGTCCCCTGTCCGACAGACAGGTTCATATCCCTGAGCGCGACAACGCCGCCATAACGCATGGCGAGATTGCGCACCGATATCATCGGCAAACCGAGCATGCGATTCGGCCCCCACAGACCGCGCCCCGATCCTGGAGCGAATTTCCGATACAGTCACCCGGATTCCGCTAACAAACGGCTTACAGGGACCGGATGCGAACGTTTATCGGCTATCCGTTCGTCCCGCTGCTCCGAAATCAGATCAGGTCGGCCTTGGCGAGGTCCCGCATGAGATGGCTGGCGCCGTAGGTCCAGTGCGGGCAATCGGGCGACAGAAGCACGCGGTTCACCAGCGCGCCGAATTTCTCCGACGAGATGGTGACGATGTCGCCGATCTTGTGGGTGAATCCCTTGCCCTTCTCGCCGCGATCCTTCGACGGCACGAACATGGTGCCGAGATAAAGCGCCAAGCCGTCGGGATACTGGTGGTGCGGCCCCATGGCGGCCGCGACCAGCTCTTCGGGCGAACGGCTGATCTCGGCCATCGAGCTCGCGCCCTCCAGCGAAAACCCGTCCTCGCCCTCGACCTTCAGCCCCACCGTGGCGCGCTTGACATCGTCGATGGAAAAGCTTGCGTCGAACAACCGGATGAAGGGCCCAAGCGAGGCCGAGGCATTGTTGTCCTTGGCCTTGCCGAGCAGCAGCGCCGAGCGTCCCTCGACGTCGCGCAGATTGACGTCGTTGCCGATGGTCGCGCCGACGATCTTGCCGGTGCTGGCGGCGATCATGGCGATCTCCGGCTCGGGGTTGTTCCAGGTGGAGACAGGATGCAGCCCGACATCGGCGCCGAAGCCGACGGACGCCATCGGCTGGCATTTGGTGAAGATCTCGGCGTCGGGGCCGATGCCGACTTCCAGATATTGCGACCAGGCGCCGCGCTGGATGAGCTTGGCCTTGATCTCCATCGCCTCAGGCGAGCCGGGCTTCAGCTTCGACAGATCGTGGCCGATCAGCCCGGCAATGTCGGCGCGGATGGCGTCGGCCTTTTCCGCCGAGCCGCGCGCCTGCTCCTCGATGACGCGTTCGAGCAGGCTGACCACGAAGGTCACGCCCGACGCCTTCACCGCCTGCAGGTCGACAGGCGAGAGCAGATAGGGTTTTGCCGGATCGCGGGTGGCCTGAAAACTGTTGGCGGCGATCGCGTCGAGCGAGCCGATCGGTTCGCCCTTGGCAGAGCGCACGTGTCCGGCCGGATCGGCCATCTCGCAGATGTCGCGCACTGTGGGTGCGGTGGTCGAGGTGACGTCGAAAACGATGCCGTCGCGCACGGTGACCACCAGCGGATGCGAGGCATCGCTTGCCCTGGCTCGGCCGATGAAGAGCCCGTCGGCGGGAAGCTGCGTTGGGTTCGTCATGGCTTACGGTCCTTTGATGATCGAGATGGCAGCTGGGCCGCTGCACTTTCACCGGATTCACGCCAAAGGTCTATCCCGTGGCGCAGGCAATTGTCGGTTCTGACATGAGGCCCGCCCTTTCAAAAAAATGAAACTGGCACTAGAATTTTCATTTTCCGCATACTCCAGGTGAAGCCTTGCCCGCACCGTTTTCCGTTCCGATCTGGCAGAAGCCGCAGACCGCATCCGCCTTCCAGTTGCTCGTCACTGCGCCGGTCGACGTTGCCATCGTCGGCGGCGGCTTCATGGGCCTGTCGACCGCCTTGCACGCAGCCCGGCTCGGTCTCGGTGTACAGGTGCTGGAGGCTGGCGAGATCGGCCAGGGCGCCTCGGGCCTCAATGGCGGCCAGGTCATTCCCGGCCTGAAATATGATCCCGAATGGCTGCTCGAGCATTTCGGCCCCGAGCGTGGCCAAGCGCTGGTCGATTTCGCCGCCTCGGCGGCGGATACGGTGTTCGATCTCATCCGCGACGAAAAGCTGGCGGTGCCGCTCACCCGCAAGGGCTGGATCCAGGCCGCGCATACCGAAACCGCATTGAAAGCGGCGGCGAACAGGGATGGTCAATGGCGGGCGCGTGGCGCCGATGTCCGGCTTCTGAATGAAAGCGAGATCGCCGATATGACCGGCGCGCAAGGCTATCTCGGCGGCTGGCTCGACCGCCGCGCCGGCATCATCGATCCGCTCGCCTATACAGTGGAACTGGCGCGCATCGCCGCCGCCGCCGGCGCCAGCATTGCCGAGCGGCAGAAGGTGGTGAAACTCCGCAAGGAGGCCGGCCTTTGGCGTGTCTCAACCGAAAGCGGCGCCGAGGTGCGGGCGAAAGCGGTTGTCCTGGCGACGAACGCCTATACCGATGGACTGCTTCCGGGCCTCGCGGAAACGATCGTGCCGCTGCATTCCTTCCAGGTCGCGACCGCGCCGCTGTCATCCAACCTTGCGGCGACGATCCTGCCGGAAGGGCAGGCGGTGTCCGACTCCAGGCGCATTCTCGTCTACTACCGCAAAACAGCCGACGGCCATCTGGTGCTTGGCGGCCGCGGCCGCATGGCGCGGCCGAGGAGCGAGGCCGACTGGGCGCATCTGCAGCACGCGCTGGTGCGGCTCTATCCGGCGCTCTCCGATGTCGTCATCGAGAAGCGCTGGTTCGGCCGCGTGGCGATGACACCGGATCACCTGCCGCACATCCATGAGCCGGAAAAGGGCCTGCTCGCCGTGGTTGGTTGCCAGGGCAGGGGCGTCGGCCTGATGACCGCGCTGGGAAAACGCATGGCGGGCTACCTCGCGGGCGGCGATGTCAATCAATTGCCGTTCCCGCTGTCGCCGGTCCGGTCGATCCCGTTCCACGCCTTCCGCCAGGTCGGCGTCGCCGCGACCATCGCCTGGTACCGGATGCTCGACGCCTTCGAGCGCTGATTGGGTGCCGGTCGCCTAGGCCTCGTGGATTCAGCTTGACAGTTTCACAAATATGAAAAAAGCTAAGCCGATTTCATATCTCCGTTGAGCAGTCCGATGTCGAGCATCGTTGCAACAGAAGCGCCGGCAGGGTCGTCCCGAGGCTTCCGCTTCGCCATGTTGCTGCCGGGCGGGCTGGTCACCTTGTTCCTGATCCTGTTTGCCCTTGGCCTTGTGCTCTTCCTCTCACTTCGCGGCAATGACGGTTCGCTGCTCGGCGCCGGCTTCACGGCAGGCAACTTCAGCACCGTGGTCTCCGATCCGCTCTACTGGACGGTGACGCTGCGCTCGCTGGTGATCGCCGGCCTGGTGACGCTGGCGACCGTCGTCACCGCCTATCCCGTCGCCTACTATCTCGCCTTCCATGCCGGCCGCCGCCGCAGCCTGCTTTTGTTTCTGGTGACCCTGCCGTTCTGGACCAGCTATCTCCTGCGCGTCTTCGCCTGGAAGATCGTGCTCGCCTACAACGGCGTCTTGAACTCGGCGCTGATCGAAAGCGGCATCTGGTCGGAGCCGACGCTGGCCTTCCTCAACACGCCGGCGGCGGTGGTCGTCACGCTGGCGCATGCCTATGCGCCCTTCGCCATCCTGCCGATCTATGTGGCGCTGGACACCATCCCGAAATCACTGCTCGAAGCCGCCTCCGATCTCGGCGCCAGACCGTTCACGGCGTTTCGCCGCGTCGTCTTGCCCAATTCGATGCCGGGCGTTCTGGCGGCCGCCCTCGTCGTCTTTGTGCCGACGGTCGGCGACTATGTCACCCCGGCCATGGTCGGCGGTCCCGCCAGCACCATGATCGGCACATTGATCCAGTCGCAGTTCGGCAAGGCCAATGACTGGCCGTTCGGGGCGGCACTTTCAGTCTGCGTGATGCTGGTCATCCTCTGCGTGGTGCTGGTCGCACGCGGCGCCGACCGCAGATTCGGCAGCCGCACATGAGCGCCGCGCGGAGAGATGATGGCCGCGGCTGGCTCGGCGTCTATGTGCTTGCCTATCTCGTCTTCCTCTATCTGC
Source organism: Mesorhizobium sp. M0802 (assembly GCF_040320115.1). Lineage (NCBI taxonomy): Bacteria > Pseudomonadati > Pseudomonadota > Alphaproteobacteria > Hyphomicrobiales > Phyllobacteriaceae > Mesorhizobium > Mesorhizobium sp. M0802. The sequence continues at coordinate 16,418 of NZ_JAMYOY010000024.1, read as the reverse complement.
CGGTGCTGTTGATCCCGCTGTTTTCCTTCAACAACTCCATCCAGGCCGCGTTTCCGCTGCAGGGCTTCACGCTCGAATGGTATGCCACGCTCTATGGCAATCCGGCGCTGTCCGGCGCGCTTTTGAACAGTCTCGTCATTGGCGTCGTGGCCGCCGCCGGCGCCACGCTCTGCGGCATCACCGTCTCCTATATGGACCTCTACGGTCGTTCGCCGCTCGCCGCCACCATCAGCGCCATCTCCAGGCTGCCGATCCTGATCCCCGGCGTCATCGTCGGCATATCGTTGCTGATCCTCGTCAATCTCATCGGCCTCGGCCCGTCGCGCATCGCCATCGTTCTCGGCCACATACTGGTGGCGCTGCCGACCACCGTGGTGATCATGCGCAGCCGGTTTGCCGCAATTCCGAAAACCATTCGCGAGGCCGCACTCGATCTCGGCGCTTCCGACTGGACGACCTTCCGGCGGGTGATGTTGCCGCTCTCGCTGCCGGCCATCGTCTCGGCCTTCATGCTGGCCTTTCTGATTTCCTTCGACGAGTTCATCGTCGTCTTCTTCCTCGCCGGCACCGAGCCGACGCTGCCGCTCTACATCTGGAGCCAACTGCGTTTTCCTCGCTCGCTGCCGACCGTGATGGCGCTGGGGACAGCTATCCTTGCTGTGTCAGTCATCATCGCCGGCATCGCCGAAATCCTGCGCCATCGCGGGCTGAGCACAGCCCGTCGGACGGCGCCCACCAGTCCAGCCTGAACCATAACAAAAGAGGAGAACCGAAATGGCATTCGACCCGAAATCAATTACTGGGCTGAAATCGATCACTGGCCCGAAATCGATCACTGCAAAGACAGCCCGCACCGGGCTTGCCGCGCTTGCAATCGTCCTGTCGTCGACTGTCGCCTTCGCCGCCGACAAGCTGCAATATTTCACTTGGTCCGGCTATGAACTGCCAGACTTCAACAAGAGCTTCCTGACGGCCCATCCCGATGGCGTCGAGGCCTCGATCTTCGGCGACGACGACGATGCCTTCACCAAGGTCAAGGCCGGCTTCCGCCCCGATATCGCCCATCCCTGCTACGACAAGGTGGCGCGCTGGAACAAGGAAGGCCTGCTGCAGCCGATCGATACCAAGCGCATCAAGAACTGGGATTCGATCTTCCCGGTGTTCAAGAACCTGCCCGACATCCAGGCCGGCGACGGCAAGGTCTGGATGGTGCCGTGGGATTGGGGCAACACCTCGATCCTCTACCGCACCGATCTGGTGAAGAACCCGGAAGCGAGCTGGAACCTTCTGTGGGACAAGCAATATGCCGGCCGCATGGCGACCATCGATGCCGTGCATGACACGCCGATCGTTGCAGCACTTCTGGCCGGCGTAAACCCCTTCGATATGACGCCGGAGCAGATGGACAAGGTGGCGGAAAAATTGCGCGAGCAGCGTCCGCTGCTCTCCAACTACACCACCGACATGACCTCGGTCGAACAGGCGCTGGCCAGCGGCCAGCTGGTCGCCGCCATGACCTGGAACGCGTCGGCAACCTCGCTGAAGAAGCAGGGCGTGCCGGTCGAGTTCATGAAGCCGAAGGAGGGCATGCTGACCTGGGCCTGCGGCTTCGTCATGCTCAAGGACGCCAAAAACGTCGACCTCGCCTATGACTTCATCAACAGCCGGCTCGACGCCGACTCGGGTAAGTACCTGATCCAGGCCTACGGCTATGGCAGCTCGCTGAGCACCGCCTTCGCCGGCGTGGCGAAGGACGAACTGGACAAGCTGCAATTGCCGGCGGACCCGGAGGTGATGCTGAAGACCACCATCTTCACCGGCCCGATGAAGCAGAACGACGATGTGGCGAAGATGTTCGAGAAAGTGAAGGCGGGCGGGTGAGGGATCCATCGCCGACGGTTGCGCTGCCCCTCACCTGCCTGCCGGCATCCTCTCCCCGTATAGTGACGGGGAGAGGGGCGCTGTCACCAGCGATTTCGCAAATCGCAAACGTTGCAGAAATGGCGCCGAGTTTGCGACCAGCCGCTTTCTCCCCGTCACTATACGGGGAGAAATGTCCGGCAGGACAATGAGGGCAGCGCCGACGGCAGGTAATTGTGACTAATCTCCTGAAGCCGCGGGTCTTGCCGCCGCGCCAAAGACTGCAACAAGGACCAACTGATGGACATGCTTGAAGCGAAACCAAAGGCCGACGCCGACATTCGCGTCGGCCGGCGCGTGCGGGCGCTGCGGCTGGAGCGCAATTTGTCGTTGGCCGAGCTGGCAGCAAAAGCCGGCGTCTCCATTGGTGCGCTGAGCCAGATCGAGCGCGGCCTGTCTTCGCTGCGCGTCAAGGTGATCTGGCCGCTTGCGGCCGCGCTCGACATCGAGCCTTTGGCGCTGATCACCGACGGCAACGAAGCCGCCAACGATCTCTATTGCGTGCGCGCCGACAAAAGGCGGCAGCTCCCGGTCAAGTCGGAAGGCATCGCCAAGGCGCTGCTGTCGCCGCCGGGCGCGGCGCTGACCGGCCTCTTGGTGACCGTGGAAGCCGATGGCGGCACGGCGGAAGCCTATGCGCATATCGGTCACGAGTTCGGCTATGTCCTGTCGGGCGAGGTCGAACTGGTGGTGGACTCGACAAAATACGTGCTGAAGAGCGGCGACTCCTTTGCCTTCAAGAGCACGCTTCTGCACGCCTTCCGCAATCCCGGCACCGAGCCTTGCCAGATCCTCTGGGTCAACACCACCAAGCCGTCCGAGGTTCGCGATGGCGCCTGATGCGCTGGTACGCCTGGACACGGTCTCGAAGGTTTTCCCCGGCGGCATTGTCGGGCTCGACGCCGTCGATCTCGACATTATCAGCGGCGAGTTCATCACCCTGCTCGGGCCCTCGGGCTGCGGCAAGACCACCAGCCTGCGCGTCATTGCCGGTTTCGAGAGCCCGTCGAGCGGCAAGGTGCTGCTCGATGGTCGCGACATCACCGCGCTCAGGCCGTTCGACCGTCCCGTCAACACCGTGTTCCAGGATTATGCGCTGTTCCCGCATATGAAGGTCGCCGAGAATGTCGGCTTCGGCCTGTCGCTGCGCAAACTGTCCGGCGCCGAGCAGGCAAAGCGCGTCCGCGAAGCCCTCGACATGGTCGGCCTCGCCGACAAGCTCGGCGCCCGCATTTCCGAACTGTCGGGTGGCCAGCGCCAGCGCGTCGCGCTCGCCCGCGCCATAGTCTGCGAGCCGCGCGTTCTGTTGCTCGATGAACCGCTGTCGGCGCTCGATGCGCATCTGCGCGAACAGATGCAGGTCGAACTGAAGCGGCTGCAGTCGCGGCTCGGCACCACCTTCGTCATGGTCACCCACGACCAGACCGAAGCGCTGTCGATCTCCGACCGCATCGTCGTCATGAACAAGGGCCGCATCGAGCAGATCGCGCCGCCGGCTACGCTTTACGACCGGCCGGCGACGAAATTCGTCGCAAGCTTCATCGGCACCATGAACCTCTTGCAATCGCGCTTCATCGGCCGCGACGGCGACCGCCTGCGCTTCGCCGCTGGCGGGCTTTCGCTGGAAGCAACATCTGAAACCGGCGACACACCCGGCGAAGGCACTGAGCGCACCATCGGCGTTCGCCCCGAGGACTTGCTGGCCACCACCGATGCCGCCGCCGGCACCGCGCCGGCGCGCGTCAACTCCATCGTCTTCCACGGCCGCACGCTGCGGCTGCATGCTGAGCTGGGGCAGGGATTGCCGCTGGTGATCGATGCGCCGCGCCAGGCCGAGGGCTTTCAATTCAGCGTCGGCGACGTGGCGCATATCAGCCTGCGCCGTGGTGCCAACTGCCCTATGCTGCCAAGCTGATCCAACCCAATCCCTTCATCGACGGTTGGATTTAACCTGCTGTGAAGATCGCCAAGGTGGAATTAAGTGTGAATTGACTCGCAAAGGAACATATTCCTACTTTGCGGGATGCCCGAACTAAGCACCCGACCGCGCCGAAATGTGCAAACCCTCTGCTTGGCGCATGAAGTCGGGCAGCTAATTCGTGTTCGATGTCGGAACTGCAACATCACTCGACACTATCTGCCTGGCGATCTCGCAAAGCTGGTTGGTGATATCCCCTTTTGGGATGTGGAGCGGCACATGCGGTGCGAGCGCTGCAAAGGTCGTGAGCTCGATGCAGGCATCATTCTGCCAAGCGCTGCTGAACGCCTTAAAATTCGCGTCAGACGTCTTGTCGAAATCCGCATGGTTCGCCGGGTAATCTGGCGAGACGACGATTGAGGAGAGCCGATTTCGGGCTAAAACAGAGACCCTTGGGCCGGGGCCTGTGGTGGGAACTTGATCTGTGTGGCTGGCTTCTCAACGATCACCAACGCGTCGTTGGGCGCCGTCCGCTGCAAATGCCGTGCTTTCGACCATGGCGCCGTCAGCCAAGCCTCGGTTTCCTCCGGCGTGGTGAGGATCACGGGCATAGCCTTCTCATGGATCGGCGCAATGAGAGCATTAGGCTTGGTGGTCATGAAGGCGTATAGCTCGAAGTCGCCGGGACCGTCCTTGACCTTTCGCACGCCCTGCCAAGACGTCCAGAAACCAGCGAAGAAGAACAACGGCCGGCTCTCGCCACGGGCAAACCAGTAATTTCGCTGGATTCCTGTTTCCGGGTCTTTATCGTTCGCCGCAGGGCTGGGCTCGGCAAAGCTGGTCACCGGCACGACACATCTGTGCTCGACCCCCACATATTGCTGCCAGTGCGAATATTGCGGATTGCGAACGTTGGTGGTGCCGTAGTCGGCCTTACCTTTCATGCGCTCGGGCGGCGTTGGCAAACCCCAAAGCAGTTTCGCCAGTTCACGCTCCCCATCCGCCCTGTTGCGAACGACAAGCCCAGGTTGATTGGGATAGACATCAAGCGAAGGTTCGAGGTTGCCGCTGATATCGTGCAATGTGCGGGTCCATTGGCGGACCGCCTCTTGCGTCGTCGTGATGTTGTAGAGGTTGCACATGCACCCAGCATTGCGGAATTGGCTTTTGTCTGCAACCGAAGTCGCTGTCCGACGCCGCCGCAATCGTCGTCACACAGCCGCGCTATATCCATCGTCCTGACACACCGTGTCAGCTGTCGTGCGGGTAAAGGTGGCGGGCCGGCAAGCGCTTCCCTACTTCAAACCAGTCTGAACAGGAGGAACACACATGACCATCGCGGATGTTGCCAAGGATTTCACCGAAATGCTCCAGCAGGGGGATCACCTGGGTGCTGGTGAAAAGTACAATGCCGATGATATCGTCAGCCTCGAAGCCATGGAGGGGCCGATGGCCATCGCCCGTGGCAAGGAGGCTCTCAGGCAAAAGGGCGAATGGTGGCAAGCGAACCACGAAGTCCATGGCGGCTCTGTCGAAGGCCCCTATGTCAACGGCGACCAGTTCGCGGTGCGCTTCAAGTTCGACATAACGCCCCAGGCCACCGGCGAACGGGTCACCATGGACGAGGTTGGCCTGTACACGGTCAAGAACGGCAAGATCACCGAAGAGCGCTTCTACTACTGAGCCCGGGTGCCGTCGGGTTCCGGCGCGCGCTTCGCTGCACGACCCAAAAACCAGGCGGCCGGGACAAAGTCCTGGCCGCAGTGGGAAAAGCTCAAATGGTCTTCACATACTGCGCCAGCTGATCGGCCACCGTGCCCCAGCCGTCGAAGAACCCCATCTCTTCATGATTGTTGCGGGTAGCCTCGTCGCGATGGATGGCCGTTGCCGTGTAGCGCGTGCCCTTGTCATCCGACTGAAGCGAAATGACTGCGGTGATGAAGGGCTCGCCCGAGGGCCGATAGCCCGGCAGCAGCGCATCGGTCCACACCAGCCGCTCGTTCGGCACGATCTCGAGATAGCAGCAATGGCGGTCGTTGACCTCCTTGCCGTCGGGCGATTGCATGCGCGTCCGGAACAGTCCGCCCGGACGAAGGTCGATCTCGCAATCGGTGATCAGCCAGGGCTTGGGCGTGAACCATTGCTTGACATGCTCCGGCACCGTCATCGCGCTCCACAAGAGTTCGCGCGGCGCGTCGAGCTTGCGCTCCAGCACAAGGTCCAGTCTGGGGTCGGGCTTGAAGGGATAGCTCACTTTTCTTGCTCCTTGAGGCTCATCACATAGGCGTCGAATTGATCGAGTCGGCGCTCCCACAGCGTGCGCTGTTCGGCCAGCCAGTTTTCGGCGAGCTGCAGCGGTTCGGGCGCCAGCTGATAGGTCCTGGTGCGGCCGATTTTTTCCGATCGCACCAGACCGCAGCCTTCCAGCACTTTCAGATGCTCGATGAAGGAAGGCAGCGCCATCTCGAAAGGCTGCGCCAACTCGCTGACCGAGGCCGGACTGCGGTTCAACCGCTCGACCACGCGCCGCCGCGTCGGGTCAGCCAGCGCGCGGAAGATGCCGTCGATCGGCGGGAGACTTGTAGTTGGGGCGAGGAGGCTTGGCATGGGCGATCCTGAGGTCTGTCGACGCGGTGCAGGCAGATACTTAGGAAATTTCCTTAGTATTGGCAACCTCTAAAAAAGCGCCGCTAGCGATTGGGAAGCTGGCAAAGCGGGGAGGGCGGTTTTAGGCTGTCTGAGGATTCGACTGTCAGTCAAGGGAAGCGCGTTTTGACGATCACCATGTACGGCATCACCACCTGCGACACGATCCGCAAGGCGCGCACCTGGCTGGAGGGCCATGCTGTGCCCTACCGCTTTCACGACTACCGGGCCGAGGGGATAGAGGCGGGCAGACTGGACGGGTGGGTCGGCAAGGTTGGCTGGGAAAAGCTGCTCAACAAGGGCAGCACCACATTTCGCGAACTGCCGGACAAGGACAAGCAAGGGCTCGACGAGAAGAAGGCCAGGAAGCTGATGCTGGCCAACCCGACGATGATCAAGCGCCCGGTGCTCGAGGTCGGGGATGAGATTTTGGTGGGGTTCAAGCCGGAGGCTTATGAAGGGGTGGTGAAGTAGCGTAGCCTTGCCTCGTCAGCCTATGGCGTAGCAAGGAGCGAAGCGACGCAGCGCAGACCCGAGGATGACGAACGCGTGGAGGGCGATCGCTAATTGTGAAGGCTTTCGCTTGCGGCGTATGCAGCGGTTCGCTGTCTCTCAACCCGTCCCGCGCAAATATCCCGCCAACGCCACCGCATTGTTATGCGCCTCGTCATGCGCGCCATAAAGCAGCGTCACCTTGGCCTTGCCGAGCAAGCCACGCAGTTTCGCCACCGCTTCTCTATTCCCATCCAGTTCGACCGAATACCGCACCTGAAACTCCGCCCATCGCGCCGGCTCATGTCCGAACCACCTCCGCAATTCATCGCTCGGCGCGATCTCCTTCAGCCACAGCGTCAGCGCGGCATCCTCCTTGCTGACGCCGCGCGGCCAGATGCGATCGACCAGCACCCGCTGCCCGTCATCGGGCGCGGGTGCTTCGTAAATTCGCTTGACCGTCAGGTCGAAGGCCATCCGCCCCCTTTACGCCCACTCGCCCTTGCGCATCACCGGCACGCGGCGGCCATCCTTATGCACGCCGTCTATGTCGATCTTGTCCGAGCCGATCATCCAGTCGATGTGGATAAAACTCTTGTTGCCGCCGCGCTGGGCGATTTCGTCCTGGCTGAGCGAGGCGCCGTCGACGAAGCATTTTGAATAGCACTGCCCGAGCGCGATGTGGCAGGCGGCGTTCTCGTCGAACAGCGTGTTGAAGAACAGCAGGCCGCTGGCCGAGATCGGCGAGGAATGCGGCACCAGCGCCACCTCGCCGAGCCGGCGCGAACCCTCGTCGGTGTCGAGCACTCTCTTCAGCACGTCCTCGCCCTTCGAAGCCTTGGCCTCGACGATCCTGCCCTCTTCGAAACGCACCGAGATATCGTCGATCAGCGTGCCCTGGTAGGACAGCGGCTTGGTCGAGGATACACGGCCGGAGACGCGCCGTGCATGCGGCGTGGTGAAGACCTCCTCGGTCGGGATGTTCGGATTGCAGGTGACGCCGTTCTTGGCAGTCGAGGCGCCGCCCATCCATTCATGGCCATCGGCCAGCCCGACGGTGAGGTCGGTGCCCGGGCCGCTGAAATGCAGATCATGGAAATTGTGCTCGTTCAGCCACTTTGTGCGGCCGCGCAGCGCTGCATTGTGCGCCGTCCAGTTTGCGATCGGGTCTTCCACATCGACCCGTGATGCCGAAAAGATCGCATCGGCGAGCTTCACCACGGCGACATCGTCGGCATCGCCGGGGAAGACCTGTTTTGCCCAGGCGAGATCCGGGTAGGCGACGATGTTCCAGTTGATGTCGAAGCCGGTGATCTTTTCCAGCGCCGGCTGGTAGGCCATCGAGTTCGCCTTGTTGGCGCGCGCCACTTTCGCCGGGTCCTGCGCCGACAACAGCGACGGGTCCTCGCCGCGCACGGCAAGCCGCGCCGCATTGTTGGAAAAGGCCTTCGCCATGCCTTCATACATCCAGCCGGCGGCGCGGTCGAAGCCGGCATCCGCGCCGTAGCGGAAGCGCGCCAGCGTGATCTCGTCATCGTTGAAGATCGGCGTCACCAGGCCGGCGCCCGCTTTATAAGCGTGCTCAACGATGCGCCTGGTCAGCGGCAGTGCGGCGATCGACGAGGTCAGCACCAGATCCTGCCCCGGCTGCAATTGCAGCCCGACCTTGATGGCGACTTCCGCCAGCCTGTCGAGCTTCACCGGGTCGATCGTTGCGGAAACGCCGCGCGAATGTGTGGTCATGATCCTGCCTGCCTTGGTCCGGGAGTGAGAGTTCCAACATAGGCCGGCGCGGCTGTCCTTTCCAGCACCGTCGCGACGGACAGCCCTAGGCAGCGCTTTCCAGCGCGCTAAACTGCGCCACGGTCGCCGCGATTTCCTCGCGGATCCAGATCTTGAAATCGCGCACCTTGCGGCTTTCGGTCTTGGTCGCCGAGGTCACCAGCCAGTAGCCGAGGCCGCTCTGCGCCCGCACGCCGAAAGGCGCGACGAGGCGGCCGTCGGCCAGCGCATCGGCGGCCAGCAATTGCCAGCCGAGCATGACGCCATGGCCGGCGATCGCCGATTCCAGGCACAGCATCGGGTCGGTGAAGCGCGCGCCCTTGCGGAAGCTGACCGGCTCGGCCCCGGCAGCCTTGAACCAGCTCTCCCAGTTGATCATCGCCCGTTCGTCGGTGATGGCGCAGGTCTGCGCCAGGTCTTCGATCGACTTCAGTTTCTTGGCGATCACCGGCGCGCAGACCGGAAAGACTTCCTGCGCCAACAAAAGTTCCGCCCGGCCGCCCGGCCATTTGCCGTCGCCAAGCCGGATGGCGATGTCGATGTCGGAGCGCTCGAGATCGGCCAGCCGCACCGAGGCGTCGATGCGCAGCAGCACGTTGGGATGGCGGTCGAAATGCCGCGACAATCGCGGCAGCAGCCATTTCGAAGCGAAGGCCGGCGCCACCGAAACCACCAGCGTGCACTGGCTTGCCTCGTCCGCCAGCGCCACCGCTTGCGCCAGCTCGCGAAAACCGGCGCCAAGCCGGGCGGAAAAAACCGTGCCGAACTCGGTCAGCACCAGCCCGCTCGCCGTTCGTTCGAACAGCGCCTGTCCAAGCTGCTTTTCGGTGCGGTTGATCTGCTGGCTGACGGCGCTGACGGAGACGTTGAGCTCGCCGGCAGCGGCCGCCAGCGAGCCGAGGCGGGCGACGGTTTCGACGGCGCGCAGGCCGTTGAGATGGACGCGGTTCAGCATAGCCATTCCAGTTTTTCTAAACCGGCGCGGCCGAAATCTCAATTGAAAGACGGCGAGACAGGGCAGATTCTAGCGAAGACAACCAGACCGAGGAGGCGAGGATGGTGACGATCGTATCATTGCTCAAAGTCTTTGCCGCCGGCTACACGCGGCGGCGCCATGACGGGGATGTCCTCAATTGGGTGACCGATCCGCTGTCGCATCCCGTGCTCGACACCATGTCGGAGCGCGAACTCGGCGACATGCCGTTTCGCCTGACGGCGCGCCGCACCGCCTACGAGACCGGCGCAATCGGCTGTGGTTGAGATTCTTAGACATTAGTCGCGAGCCACTGGCCCAACACAAAGCGGATTGTTTCGGCGGCCGCCAAATCTATTGTGCGCTGCAATGAACGCTGCGCCATCACCCTTGCGTCTAGCCGTAGCCGGCATGATCGCCATGGCCGTTGCCATGGGCATTGGCCGCTTCGTCTACACCCCGATCCTGCCCGGCATGATGGAGGAACTGCATCTGTCGCCGGCCGATGCCGGCTGGATCGCTTCGGCCAACTATCTCGGCTACCTCGCCGGCGCGCTTGCGGCGGCCGGCGGCTGGGCGCATGGGCGCGAGCGGCTGCTGATGTTTGGCGGCCTTGCCGCAAGTGCTGCGCTCGCCGGCCTGATGGGGCTGAGCGAGACGATGACCGCCTTTGTCGTCATCCGCTTCCTTGCCGGCCTGGCCAGTGCCTTCGTCATGGTGTTCATGGCCTCGATCGTCTTTGGTCATTTGGCAGCCGCCAACAGAAGCGACCTGCAGGCGCTGCATTTCGGCGGCGTCGGTCTCGGCATCGCGGCATCCTCGGCGCTGATGGCGGTTCTGGTCACCGAACATGCCGGCTGGGCGTCGGGCTGGCTGTGGTCGGCGGCGATTTCCGCCGGCGGCCTTACGCTTGTCGCCTGGCTTGCCGGCGGCACCGCGCCCGCTACCGGCCTGGCCGGGCGCGAACCGGCGCTGCCCAAGGACCGGTCGCTGATAAAAGTTATCGTTGCCTACGGCCTGTTCGGCTTCGGCTACGTGGTGACGGCGACGTTCCTCGTTGCCATCGTGCGCCAGGGCGGCGACGGCCGCGTCTTCGAGGCGACCGTCTGGATGGTCACCGGCCTTGCCGGCTTCCCCTCGGTGTGGCTGTGGCAGAAGGTAGCGGCACGGATCGGGCTTTATGCCGCCTATGCCTTGGGCTGCCTGGTCGAAGTGGTCGGCGTCACCGCCAGCGTCGCCATGGGCGGCGCCGCCGGCCCGTTGCTCGCGGGCGTCCTGCTCGGCGGCACCTTCATCGCCGTTACAGCACTCGGCCTGCAGACCGCCAGGCAGCTCGTGCCGCAGGCGCCGCGCCGGATCTTCGCCATGATGACCGCCGCCTTCGGCATCGGCCAGATCGTCGGCCCTGTCGTCGCCGGCCTGCTGGCGCAAGCCTCGGGCAACTTCTTCCTCGCCTCGATCGTCGCTGCTGGCGTATTGCTGGTATCTGCTGGGATCACCTGGTCGGCCGCGCCAAAATCGCCATGATTGTGGTCTTGCTCGATGCCGGGCATCGGGTACGGGCATTTGCTTTCCACCTAATGTGTGACTTTATGCCCGCCGAACCCCGCTGATTTGCGCACCGACCGAGGATTTCACCACAGTGTTCGTATCCTTCTTCCCGCAGCCGAAGCTGTTTTTCATCTCGGCCGTCGTCTGGACTGCGGTTCTCGTGGCAGCCTGGTTCCTCGGTGCTGACCAGCTTGGCGCGTTTCTCGGCTTGCCTCCGGCTCTTGCCGACGCGCCGCCCATCATAGGCGTCTCGGTGTTCTGGTCGCCTCCGTTCCTCTGGTTCTACATCTACTATGCGCTTGGCGTTTTGATATTCTATGGCTTCTGGCACTGGTATTCTCCGCACCCGTGGGACCAATGGTCTATCCTCGGCAGTTCGCTGCTCCTGTTCACGACCTACTTTCAGGTGCAGGTAAGCGTGGCGATCAACGCATGGTATGGACCATTTTGGGACCTCATTCAGGGCATCGTTAGCAAAACGGTCAAGGCAACCGAGGCTGATCTTTACGCTCAAATAATCACTTTCCTCGGTATCGCTCTTGTCGCGGTTACCGTGTTCGTTTTGACAAACTTCTTCGTCAGCCACTGGGTGTTTCGCTGGCGCACTGCGATGAACAACTACTACATGTCCTATTGGCCGAAGCTGCGCCATATTGAGGGCGCTGCACAGCGTGTGCAGGAAGACACGATGCGGTTTTCCAAGATAATGGAAGACCTTGGCACTAGCTTCGTTGATTCCATCATGACGCTTATCGCTTTCATGCCGATCCTGCTCAGTTATTCTAAGCATGTCACAGAGTTGCCATTGATCGGTCATGTTCCTCAGCCGCTGGTTTTGGCTGCGATCTTCTGGGCAGTCTTCGGTACAGTCATCATTGCGACCGCAGGCATCAAGCTTCCTGGCTTGCAGTTTCGTAACCAGCGCGTCGAGGCAGCATATCGCAAGGAACTCGTCTACGGTGAGGACGATCCGGCCCGGGCGCAGCCGCAGACCGTCGCGGAGCTGTTTGCGAGTGTGCGGCAAAACTACTTTCGCCTGTATTTCCACTATGTGTATTTCAACGTGGTCCGCTATCTTTATCTTCAGACCAACAACGTCTTCTCCTACTTCCTGATGGTGCCTTCCATGATCGCTGGAACGCTGACGCTGGGTCTCATCAACCAGGTCAGTTCAGCCTTCAGTCAGGTAACCAACTCATTCCAGTATCTCGTCAATTCTTGGTCGACGATTGTCGAGCTTCTGTCAGTTCACAAGCGCCTTCGCGCCTTCGAGGCGACGATTCGCGGCGAGCCGCTGCCCGACATTGACCGCCACTTCATGGAGCGTCAGGAACAGGCAAAGGAACCCGACCCGGCTTGATCCTATTTGCACAGACGGTTGGCGGCTCAGCCGTCCACCGCCGCCTGCCTCTCGCTACCACGCTGCCTCTGCACATAATCGCGAAAGCTGATGCATTCGACGTCGGCTTTCACGCACGTCTCGTCGGCAAAGCGCTCCAGCGCGTTCCAGTAGGCGCCGTCATTCATCAGCGTGAAATGGAAGCTCAGCACCAGCGGGATGCGCTTGCCCTGATATTGCTTGTCGAAGGCGGCGCGGAACGCCTGGTAGGTCCGATCGCTGAACTCGGCTGCCTGGCTCGGCCGCTCGAAACCGCCGGAATGCCTGACATAGAGATTGTAGTCCATGGCGATCACCGGCCTTGAACTCGGGCCTTCCGGGATCTGTGGCAGCGAAAAGCGGGTCAAGCCGCCGCCGGTCGGCGGCTCGACCGGGCCGTTCGAGACGCCGCTGGCGTCATAGTGGTAGCCGGCTTCAGGCAGGGCCTCGTAGAGCCCTTTGCTGGTCGACAGATAGGGCGCGCGAAAGCCGACCACGGCATGGGCAATAGCGCGCCAGCCTGCGGGCTCGGGCGCAATGCCGTTGATCGTATAGGCGTTCTCCAGAATGCGCCCGAACGAGGCGAATTCCTTCAGCCAGTCGGCCTTGCTCCAGTCCTTGCCGTCGAAATGGCCGCAGCCATGGCTGGCAATGTCATGGCCCTCCGCAGCGGCAAGCCCGATCTGGTCGAGTCGGTCCGCGACTTCCTGCTTCGAGACGGCAAAGCCGATGTTGGATTTGCCCGCGGACCTGGCCGGCGCGGTGTATTCGGCGCGTGTCTGCTGCGACAGCAGGAACACGCAGGAAAGGAAGTAGGTAAAATGCGCGCCGGTGCGCTTGGCTAGCGCCCGGCTGCGCTGCCATTGCGATATCTCACGGGCGCTGTCGAACGAGATGATGACGATCTGCTTCGGCTTTGCCGGGGATGGCGCCGCCGGCGGGTCGGCGAAAGCCGCACCAGCCATGGCAAACACGGCTGAGGAAAACGCAACAACGCGGGACAAACGTGGCATCGGCAATCTGGGCTTGATCGGAGGCAGTCCAAGCCGGCTATCGGCAAAATGTGGCGTGGGTGCGATCAAAGTCGGCAGCTATGCGCCCGGCGATTAGCCGATTTTCCTGCCCAGCCCCTTCCATGCCCGCGAAATTTCGCTAAAACGCGGGCTCAAGAAGCGCCCCTGTTGGGGCAGCAATGGTTTTGATTGATGTCCGACGACAGTTTTATCCGCGAAGTCAACGACGAGATGCGCCGCGAAAAGGCGCAGGCGCTGTGGGATCGTTTCGGTCCGGCGCTGCTTGGCCTTGCTATCCTGGTGGTGCTCGGCACCGCTGCCTTCGTCGGCTACCGCTATTGGGATGAGACCCGCGCCAACCGCTCGGGCGATGCCTTCTCGCAGGCGCTGAAGCTTGCCAATGACGGCAAGAGCGACGAGGCGCTGACAGCGCTCGAACAGCTGGAAAAGGATGGCTACGGCGCCTATCCACTGCTCGCCCGTATGCGCGCCGCAACCGTCAAGGCCGACAAGGGCGACTTTGCCGCCGCCGTTACGGATTTCGATGGCGTCGCCGCCGACACCGCCATTCCGCAGGGCATTCGCGACATGGCGCGCCTGCGGGCAGCCCTGCTGCTCGTCGACCACGGCTCCGTCGCCGATGTCTCCAGCCGCGTCGAGGCGCTGACCGCCGACAACAACACGCTGCGCCACACGGCGCGCGAAGCGCTCGGCCTTGCCGCCTGGAAGGAAGGCAAGACCCAGGATGCGCTGAAGCTGTTCGACCAGATCGCCGCCGATGACGGCGCCCCGCGCAATGCGCGCCAGCGGGCGACGCTGATGTCCGAACTGATCCGCGGCTCGGGCGCGTCATGATACGCATCGCCCAAAATGCGCTGCGGTTTTGGGCGATGGATGACGGATTGTAGGGCCGGATGAGCTTCAAAGTCGCCATTATCGGCCGTCCCAACGTCGGCAAATCGACGCTTTTCAACCGGCTGGTGGGACGGAAGCTGGCGCTTGTCGACGACACGCCGGGCGTCACCCGCGACCGTCGCGTCCACGCGGCAAAACTCTACGATTTGCATTTCGATGTCATCGACACCGCCGGCTTCGAGGACGCCGCCGCTTCGACGCTGCCCGGCCGCATGCGCGCGCAGACCGAGATCGCCATCCGCGAGGCCGACCTGATCTTCTTCACCATCGACGCCAAGTCCGGCCTGCTGCCCGACGACCGCACCTTTGCCGAGATCGTGCGCAAGTCCGGCAAGCCGGTCGTGCTGGTCGCCAACAAGGCCGAGGCCAAGGGCGCCCAGGGCGGCATGCTGGAAGCCTGGGAACTGGGCTTGGGCGAGCCGATCCCAGTCTCGGCCGAGCATGGCCAGGGCATGCCCGATCTGCGCGACGCGGTGATCGAGGCGCTGGGCAAAGACCGCGCCTTCGGCGAGGAAGAAGACGAGGCCGAGGACATCGCCGCCAGCGAGGTGCTGATCGGCGAGGACATCACCGATCCCGACGCCGAACCCCCCTATGACGACACCAAGCCGATGCGCATTGCCGTCGTCGGCCGGCCCAATGCCGGCAAGTCGACGCTGATCAACGCGCTGATCGGCGAGGAGCGGCTGTTGACCGGCCCGGAAGCCGGCATCACCCGCGATTCCATCTCGGTCGACTGGGACTGGCATGGCCGCCGGATGAAACTGTTCGACACCGCCGGCATGCGCCGCAAGGCCAGGATCCATGAAAAGCTGGAAGTGATGTCGGTGCAGGACGGCCTGCGCGCCATCCGCTTTGCCGAGATCGTCATCATCGTGCTCGACGCCACCATCCCGTTCGAGAAGCAGGATCTGCAGATCGCCGACCTGATCATCCGCGAGGGCAGGGCGCCGGTCATTGCCTTCAACAAATGGGACCTGATCGACAATCCGCAGGAACTGCTGGCCGAGTTGCGCGAAAAGACCACACGGCTTTTGCCGCAGGTGCGCGGCATCCAGGCGGTGACCGTTTCGGCCGAGACCGGGCGCAGCCTCGACAAGCTGATGGATGCCGTCATCAAGACGCACAAGGTGTGGAACAGCCGCGTTTCCACCGGCAAGCTCAACCGTTGGCTGGAAAGCATTCTGGCGCATCACCCGCCACCCGCCGTCGCCGGCCGCCGGCTCAAGGTAAAATACGTCACCCAGGCCAAGACCCGGCCGCCGGGTTTCGTCGTCCAGTGCTCGCGGCCCGACGCGATGCCGCAATCCTATGTCCGCTACCTCTCCAACAGCCTGCGCGAAGCCTTCGACATGCCCGGCGTGCCGATTAGGATAGCGCTGCGGACTTCGGACAACCCGTTCGCGGGGAGAGCGAACAAGCGCAAGTGAGCGCAAATAAGCTTCAGGCTGGCGGGACAGCACCCCCCTCTGCCCTGCCGGGCATCTCCCCCGCAAGGGGGGAGATCAGTCGTTTCGTCCTTGGAGCCTCTCTTGCCGTGTTGAAAATTGGCGAAAGCATTCGCGAGATCCAATCTCCCCCCTTGAGGGCATAGGCGCTAAGATAGCTTTGTCATGGACTGAAACTTGCGCTTTCGTGGTGGTTCGCGCCAGCGATATCGCAAGGCATGGAGATTTTGACGCAGGGCCGCCAAGGAAGGTTGAGTAAAGATGGTCGCGATCAGAGAGGCGACGATCTGGCGGGTTGCGCGCCACAGCAGCGGGCGCCCGTCGCTCAAGGGGGAGAGACACCCAACTCCTGCGAGAGGGGTTCGGTCACAAGCGCGATGAG